>JASHQB010000348.1 GCA_030037775.1 Candidatus Acidiferrales bacterium | reverse complement strand
AATCGATTTGGTGTGCCTCGCCGGCTATATGCGCTTGCTTTCCAGTTATTTCGTGCAAGCCTTTCGCGGCCGTATCCTGAACATACATCCTTCGCTGCTGCCGGCGTTCCCGGGGCTCGAGGCGCAGCGCCAGGCGCTCGAGCATGGTGTGAAATTCGCGGGCTGCACCGTGCATTTCGTGGATGAAAACCTCGACGCCGGCCCGATCGTTCTGCAAGCCACCGTTCCCGTTCGCGACGATGACACCGTTGATTCGCTTTCCGCGCGCATCCTCGCCGAGGAGCATCGGATCTATTCCGACGCGGTGCGCATCGTTCTCGAGGGACGCTACCGTGTCGAAGGTCGCCGCGTGCTCCTTCTCAAAGAAGCGGAGGCGGCGAAATCGCATGTCTGAAGCAGGCAAGAAATCGGCGCCGCAGCATCCGCAAAAATCCGTCGAGGAACAGCTGGCCTACCTGCGCAAAGGCGCCGCAGAAATCATTCGCGAAGAGGACCTAAAGGCCAAGCTGGACCAGTCCGCGAAAACGGGCAAGCCTTTGCGAGTTTATTTGGGCGTGGATCCCACCGCGCCGGATATTCACCTCGGGCATACCGTAGTCATTCGTAAGCTGAAGCATTTTCAAGACTTAGGCCACACGGCGATTTTCCTCATCGGCGATTTTTCCGCCATGATTGGCGACCCAACGGGCCAGTCCGAAACGCGCCCTCCGCTGACGCGCGAGCAGGTCGACGCCAACGCCAAGACGTATCTCGACCAGGTTTTCAAGATTCTCGATCGCGGTAAAACGGAAGTCCGTTACAACAGCGAATGGCTCGGCAAAATGTCGAGTTACGACGTGGTGCGCCTCTGCGGGCACTATCGCCTGGCACGCATGCTCGAGCGCGAGGATTTTCGTTCGCGCCTGGACAACAATCTCCCCATCTCCGTGCATGAACTGCTCTATCCCCTCCTGACTGCGCTTGACGCCGTGAATCTGAAATCGGACATCGAATTGGGCGCCACGGAGCAGAAATTCAACATCCTGATTCATCGCGACATCCAGCGTGAATACGGGCTGTCACCGCAGGTTGTCTTTACCATGCCGATCCTTGTCGGCCTCGATGGCGTGAAGAAAATGTCGAAAAGCCTCGGAAATTACGTCGGCATCACCGAGTCGCCGCAGGAAATGTTCGGCAAACTGATGTCCATCTCTGACGATCTGATGTGGTCGTACTACGAGCTGCTCACGGATTTCGAAGAGCGCGTTATCGTTCGCCTGAAAGAAGAAGTTCGCACCGGCGTCCTGCATCCCATGGACGCGAAAATGCAGCTCGCTCATACCATCATCGCCAATTTCCACGGCGAACAAGCTGCCCGGGCCGCGCGTGACGAATTTCAGCGCGTGTTCCGTAATCGTGAGGTTCCCGAAGATGTACGGGAGATCCATTTGCAGGCGGGAGACTATTCGATACTTCAGATCTTAACGAAAGTGGCCTCGCGAAATCGAGAAGCGAAGCGGAAAGACTTATCAAGCAAGGAGCAATTGAATGGAACAAAACCATAATCCGCGATGTCGGTTTCATTGCACAGATTAGGCAACTTAGCCCTCCTGCTCAATGGATATTGAAGGTTGGGAAAAAGAGATTTTTGAAGTTCTGCGCCGAATAATACGGTTTCTTTTGCTTTGCTCCTATTGGGAAACGATCCACGAAATTTGCGGCTTAGGCCCGCATTTTGGCGTGGCGGCTTAGGCGTGCTCGACCAGTCGCTTCAACCGCTGCAATTCCGCCCGGTCGCGCTTCGCCACTGTGTGCCTCGTCATGAGCCAATCGAAAAACTGGCCGAAGCGCCCGGGCATTTCGTAACGGTCGCGCATTTCTACGCGCGCGCCGGCCGCAGTTTCGTTGATTTCCCATCGCTGCATGCCGCGCACTCCGTATGTATCCCGGAATTGCCATTCGAGCACCCGCCCGCGCTCGAACTCCGTAACCACCGCGGTGTGCGTCATTTCGTGCTTGCCGATCCGTCCCGTTAAACGCACTTTCAGCCCGCTGCGAAATTCGATTGCGCCCCCTTGCACTTCAAATTGCAAATCGAGTTCGCGCCCGTACCACGCTCCCATTCGGTGCGGCACAAAAAACGCGCCCACGATTTTCGCCGGCGCCGCGATTTCTTGGATGAACTGCAGGTTTGCCATCGGGGATTTATTCAGGGAACTCTGCGAGCCACGCCGCCATTTTTCACTGGCCTTTTACGAATTCTGGCTGCTTGCCCTGGGCCCACGGATCATAGGTCAGCGCGAAATTCACGCGCTCCGCAAGCGGCGGATGGCTGAACAGCCACACTTTGATGAACGGGTTGGGATTGGGATCCGACAAGTCCACTTCACCGAGTATCTGAAAAGCTCGCGCGGCCACTTGCTTCGAGTCTGGAAACAATCCATGAGTCACTTCCAGGCCGTATTGATCTGCTTGGTGTTCGATGTACCGGCTAAATGTGTTGCTGAGAGGTGCAGTGACGAATCCAAGGATCGTGATCCACAAGAGAAGCACGGGCAGCGATGCCCAGTCGTCCGTGCCGCGAATGCCCCAGCCGTCACTGCAGCGCGAAAGGGTCCAGAGCGTTCCGCGAAAGCCCACATACAACAGCACAAACGCCAGCAGCGCTCCGAAAACCAGGCCTTTGTAGACATGGTTCAAAACGTAGTGGCCCATTTCATGGCCGAAAACGAACATCGTCTCCGGCACCGTCATTTTTTCGATGGTCGTGTCCCAAACGACCACGCGTTTCGAAGCGCCCATGCCGGTGACGTACGCGTCTACCGCGTTGGTTTTTTCGCTCGCGCGCATCAGGAACATGCGATCGGGAGGGATGTTCATATGGGCGCGATGCACCACCTCTTCGAGAGCGGTGACCAGTTGAGGATCCGTGTTTTGCAGCGGCTCGAATTTGTTGAACATCGGATCGATGACCACCGGCGAGAGAAAAATCACAAAGAACAAGATCGGCAATGCCGCCAGCCAGAAATACAGCCACCAGCGGCGCGGGCTATGCCGGATGATGGCGTAAAGAATCCAAACGAGAATAATGCCGAGAATGAAGCTGAGGATTTGGCCCTTCGCCCAATCACCGGCCCAGGAACCCCAGCTCTGCACGGAAATTCCGTAGCTGCGCGAAAGCCAGTGCCCATAGATATCCACGGGCAAACTGAGCACGGCGATCGTCAATAGGATAATCGGCGTGAAAATCACGGCTTGCAGAAAGCGAATGCTTGTGGCGCGTTCGGCCCAGTCGCGGTATTTCGGCGCGAGGCGCCACGCCAGGACCAGCAGCAGAACAACCACACCCCAAACGAAGCCCGCAAAATACAGGATGTATTGCGCGCGAGAGTATTTGACCGCTTTTTCGTAGAGGTCCGGAGGGAGCGTATAAGCCTTCACGTCCTGGCTGGCCTGTTGCGGTGACTCAGCTTGCGTACCCTGCTCCGAGGATGCTGACCCGGTCGAAGGCTGCGTTTGCGCCGCGAGCTTCGACGGCAAAATAAGAAACAGGCAGAGGAGAAAGCTGGAAACGAAGTGGCGGCCGGAGCGGCGCATGAAAACCTCCTCAGCATGGTGGCGCATTGCTCTTGAGCTGGCGATTATCCTTTGACGCTGTTAGGACCGCAAGGATGAATCCAGGTTCGGCCTCAGACCGGAGGCGCAGCCTGAGGCGGCATGGGTGGTGACACCGGCGGAGCCGAGGCGCCTACGGCAGGATTCATGACGGCGCTCAGTGAAGGCAGCCGCGAAGCCAGAAATCGCAGAGCGTAGGATTGGAAAAAGACAAGAGCCGGTGAATACAAAAATGCAAACAGCCACAAGACCAGCGCAATGACCACCGCCGCGAGGATGACCGTCACGCTGACGGTGGTGAAATTCCACGAGAGATTTGCGTCACGCAAGCCCAGGTAAACCAGAACGCCGATGAGTCCCAGAGGAATCAGCAAAAGCAAGAGAGCGATCAGATCTATGATGCCGAAGAAAATGGCGCTGCCGACGGCTAAGATGGCCTTCATAAGAATGTAGCCTGTGTAAGCGAGCTTTTCCGCCGCCAGCATGGGAAGCAGGCGCTGCCAAGCCGACCAAACCCCACGATTCTCAACGGCCATGATGGGCACCACGAAGTCCCGGGCCAGAAGGTCGATAATCGCGGCGATTACTAGGAAAACCCCGACGGCGAGCAAGACGAGAGCGCCTCCGGCGAGGAGCGCACCGATACTGGGGCTGGCCGAAGGGGGCATTTTCCTGATCGCTGCCCATAGCGGGACGCCAACGAGCAGAAGAAGAACCATAATGCAACAGATCGCAAAACCTACATCCCAGCCAAAGTACTGCAGGCCCTTCGCCTTCCATATTCTCCAGCTGCGACGAAGTTCGCATCTTCCGGTGATTACCGACTCGAGCAGCACAAAGCGGCTCACGCTCGATAAGTACTCAGCGATGAAGAATAGCGCAATCAAGAGGAGCGCGCAGATGGCGACCCATATCCAGTCATCGCGCAGCGACTGGAATATCGCGTCGGTGGAACCAGGGCTCATCGGAAAAATCGAGAGGTGGTTGTTTACACGGGGAACCTGAGCGTTTCCGCCGCTCCAGCCACCCGAAGCGAATTCGCCCGTCAACAAACCAAGAATGGCCATGCGGGACCACATCCGGAACGACCACGGCGCAAAAAGAATACGCCGGGCATCGGCAAATGCGGGGGAAACCGAATCAACCGCTGAGAGAGGGGCCGGCATGGTAGCTCCCTTTCTGCATTTTAGGCGACCGACACATTCCAGGCAACCTAAGGCCGGTACGGTGTGCCGTCCATCCAACTCGGTAGGCCTGGCGTACAGGTGACTTTTTCGAGGGGTTGACGGAGGCCAAGCTTTTCACGGCCTCTTGGTAGCACTAAGATAACGAACAGAAAGCTTCGAGGCGAAATCATGAACGCTCAAAAAGCCACTGTGATATTCGGCATTTGCGCTTTTCTTGCAGGTCTGCCGGCGGTTGCCAAGGCCCAACAGACAAACCAATCGCTGGCCGACGCGGCCCGCAAGCTCAAAGAACAGCAGAAGCAGGCACCCAAGGCGAAGATGGTTTGGACCAACGATAATCTGCCCACATCGGCGACGGTGAGCGTCGTGGGGCAGCCGCAGCAGGGAAATGCGGCCAGTGCCATTCAATCGCAGTCAACGGAAGAAACCGGTACCTCGTCCACTTCTGACGACGCCAACGACCTTGCCAAGGCCACCGCTGAGCTGGCAGATGCCCAGAAGGATCTCGACAGCTTGAAAGCCGACTTGGACATTGCCCAACGTGAGTACAAACTGGATTCGGACCAGTATTATGGCACGCCGAATTACGCAGCGGATCAGCGGGGTCAGGCAAAATTGGATGCGGAGAAGAGCCAAGTCACCGCAAAACAACAGGCGCTAGAGGCAGCTCAGAAAAAAGTGGATGAATTGCAGAAGGAGATTGATTCGCTCAATGACAAGCTGAAGTCCACACCGAACCCAAGTAGCTGATTGCGAGCTTTTTTGTTTGCAACGCTGCGCTCTGAGTCGAGTAACTTCTTCAGCCGAGGTTGACGCCAAAAAAAAGGCCCCGAATCGCTCGGGGCCTTTTTTACATCAGAAGCGATTTGTCCGCGCGCTAGAAATGATACTCCAAGCCGAACTGCATGGTGCGCGGCAGAGTCAGCAGGCGGGTGTAATCCCCGAAGTCGGACGGATTGTCGATCGAGAGGTCAAGGCTCTGGACGTCAAAGCGGTTCATGTTGAAGACGTTAAACACGTCGGCTTTCAAGAGCAGGCTGTGGCTTTCGTTATACGGCATTTTCCAAGCCTTGCTAGCCTCCATGTCCGTCTGGAGATAGCCATCACCGCGGAACGGGTTTCGCGAGCCAGACTGGCCGGGCAGCGGCACGCTGATCTCGTTGAATTCCGTTGCGGGGTTATTGAAGATGTTGTAGGTGACGGCACCGCCCTGGTCGGGCACATTGTAATGACCGCCTGTAACCTGGACGGGCGAAATAGCATCGCCAGTTAACTGCCAGTTCGTCGGGAAGCAGAAACATGTTCCTGCGCTGACCGGGAAGCCACTGGACCAGCGCGTGAGGCCGGACAACTGCCAGCCGCCGATGGCCGCGTCCAGGCCCTTGTTTATGTGGCTCGCCAGCTGCCGACCCCGGCCAAAGGGCAGCTGCCAGAGCCACTGGGCGTTGATCTGGTGGCGCAAGTCAAAGTCGGACGCACCGCTCAACTGGTCGCCCATCCAAGGATTCACAACCTCACCACTTAGACCGCTCCATTCGCCGACGCTCTCGGCATCGGAGGCCAGGTCGAAGGAGGTCGAGTAAGTGTAATTGACGTTAAATTGAATGCCTTGCGACATCTGCTTCTTGAAGGTTACTTGCATGGAGTTGTAGTGGGACCAGCCTTGGGAACGCCATGCGAAGAGCGAAGAGTACTGGCCGTCGAACCACGTGAACTGGCCGGTCTTCGCGAAGTAGATATTGGCCGGATTCCCCTGGCCATTCAAAGTGGTTCCGGGAATGCCATCCACGTCAAAGAAGCTGAGAGCGGACGTTTCGTTGTTAGCGGTACAAAGGTAGGTTTGGTAAATTGCTGTGACAGGATCCGTGGTCGGATTGATTGGCCAAGCGCCGCAACTCGAAGCGCCGACAACGCCAGCAACATTGTACTCGTCACCGGCTGCCGCCGGGCTGAACAGGTCATTCCAGTAGGCAGCGGTGGGCCCAAGGGTGGAAGAGGTGACGAGTGCGGGATTTGTACCTGCAGTGTTGTTTATCCTCGCCAGCTTGGCCATGGCCTGCGCTGCTTGATAATAAGTAATTCCCGATACTGGATCGGTCAGGTTGAGAGGCTGGGCCAAGTCGCTTTGGAGAAGAAGATTGTGGCCGAGACGGCCGACGTAAGCAATTTCAACGGCCATGTTGTGGGGTAACTCCCTCGCAATGGAGAAGTCCAGGGCATACGAATACGGTGTTTTGAGGGAACCATCGATACCCCAGCAGATACAGAAATTGCCAGCCGGAAAGTTCGTGGGGAAGCCAACGGCAGGCGCGGGAGTGAAAAGAGGATTTCCGAACGGATCCACGTACGGATTCCCAGTGGCGGGATTGATGTCAGGAATATTGTTTACCGCTGAGGTAAGCGGCTGGCCAGAAATAGGCGCCCAGCGCGCGGAGGACGCGGCTGATTCCAGGTTCGCCGGATTAATGAGCAGAGTGGAAAGACCGAACTCGCCGCCACTTGTGTCAAAGGTCTGAATCATCGATTCGCCGTAGTGGTCATAGTACTTATTGAAACCGGCGCGGATGACAGTCTTGTCGCCGTCGCCGACAAGCTTTTTCAGCCAGTCGGAACTGGGTTCGGGCGTCCAGGCTACTGACAAGCGAGGCGCAAAGTTGTTGCCGTCCGCCCACCAGTCCGCACGGCCGTTCGATCGCCCCGCCAGGTCGAAGGTTACAGTGGGGAATTGATTGGCGGGGATTCCGCGGACCATACCGTCTCCGCGCTCTTCAAACCACGTGCCCAAGTCCTGCGTCGGGGCCACCTGTTGACCGTCGCTTTCCCAGGGAGGGGTAATCTGCTCATAGCGAAGGCCGTAGTTGAAGGTCAGATTATGCCTGATCTTGAAAGAATCCTGAGCATACAACTCCGACTCGCGCATTTCGTAATGCCGTGGCACCGGAGTACCTTGCGCCAGCGGGGAGCCAGACCCGTCAGGATTCACATGATTATTGTACTGTGCGTTTACTTCGGTAACCATCCCGAGCAATCCGATCAACGGGAAGTCGTAATTGGTGTTAAAGCCAGAATTGACGGCCGGAAAACACTCCGGTCCAGGGCAAGCAAAATCGGGATTGAAGGGGCTTGCACGGTTGGCAAAGCCGCCGACGTTGAGCCACGCAGCGTTCAGGGTGCCGCTGCTGAAGGACGTGGTTGTACTTGCCGAATTATTGTAAATGAGGTTGATGTCGGTTCCGAAGGTGAAGGTATGGTTGCCCTTGGTCCAAGAGATATCGTCAGTGAAGTTGTGGACAGGGAAATTAAAGCCGACCGAGTAGTTTCCCTCATCCTGGCTGAGCCCGCGGATGGCGTTGAAGGGGAGGCTTGAGTCTCCTCCGTCCACGATGCTCTGCCGCGTAAGGCCATAGCGAAAATTGTTGACCAGGTTGGGTGAGATCACGACCGAATATCCGGCCACCATCCCCTTGCTAAAATCGGTGGTCGTTGACTCTGGCGTGCCCCCGGGAAGAAGAGGCGTGCCGGGCACATAGTTGTCTTGTCCACTGCCACGCCAGAAGAGGGTCTGGCTGCCGCTGGCAGTGAGCTTATAGTCGATCCTGCCGATGGCGATATCGTTTTTCAGGTGCTGAGTGGCTCCAAAGAGGAAACCGTCGAAGTTCAAGCCAAGACCGTCGCCAATGACAGGATCGTTATTGGGGTTCGCAGCCACGGCGGCATTCGCGTAATAAGTTTGAAAATAAGCAATCGACGACGCACTGGGGCCGTCTCCCAGGGGGTCCATTTGGACCAATCCACCGCCGGCGCCGGATGAATTGCCATTGGGGCCGATCGCGAAATCGCCGGGCAGCACGGAGTATAACTTGCCACTCGCTCCTTGCACAGTGCCGCCGGGGCATTGGGACGCGGTGTTACACGGATACTGAATGATTCCGTCAGCGAGCGTGGGGGAGGGAATGCTCCTCTGCGCCGTCGCCGCCTGATGCTGGCGATCACCCTCGTAGTTGACAAAAAAGAACAGGCGGTCATGCTTGATGGGCCCGCCGAATGTGGCGCCGAAAATGTTGTAAACGAGCTGGAGAGGCTTGTTGGGCTCGTCGCCGGACACTTCCGCGTTCTTATTGAAAAAGTCGTTGGCTTCGCCGAAATCGCTGCGATTGTACTCATAGGCAGAGCCGTGGAAGGCGTTGGTTCCTCCTCTCGTTACGAGCGAGGACTGCGCGCCGGAAGAGCGCCCTTGATCGGCGCCGTAACCAATCGTGCTGACACGGAACTCTTCCACCGAAGCAACAGTCACGGGAATCACTGACTCGAACGGGGAGCCGTTGCCCTGGTCGTTGACGTCAACACCGTCGAGAGTGATGTTGTTTTGGTCGCTGTGCGCGCCGTTGACGGCGCCGCTGCGCGTGTCATTCGGGGCGAGGTCGGTACGGTTCGACGTGAAAACCACCCCTGGCTGAACAGAAAGAAGCTGCGCGACGTTGCGGCCATACAGGGGCATGTTCTCGATTTCTGTGCTATTCATGGTGTTGCCCTGGCTGGCGTCGGTGGTGTTCAGAAGGGGCGCCTGAGCCGTTACTTCGACGGTGGTGGTGGCGGCGCCGACTTTCATGCGGACATTGATTGTCTCAGGCAAGTTGACGAGGAGCTCGAAACCCTTCTGTTCGTACCTGGCAAATCCGCTGGCATCCACGTCGAGGATGTAGTGGCCCGGCAG
>JASHQB010000347.1 GCA_030037775.1 Candidatus Acidiferrales bacterium | reverse complement strand
AACACCGCCCTTTTTTACCACGACACCAAAATCAACATCGTCGACACGCCCGGCCACTCCGACTTCGGCGGCGAAGTCGAGCGCGCCCTCCGCATGGTCGATGGCGTCCTTCTTCTCGTCGACGCCAGCGAAGGCCCGCTCCCGCAGACGCGCTACGTCCTGCAAAAAGCTCTGCAGGCCCATCTCCCGCCCATTATCGTCCTCAACAAAATCGACCGCTCCGACGCGCGCGCCAAGGAAGTTCTCGACGAAATCTACGATCTCTTCATCGACCTCGACGCCACCGAAGATCAGCTCAGCTTTCCTGTTCTCTATACCAACGCAAAAACCGGCGTCGCTCATCGCCAGCTCGGCGACAGCTCCACAAATCTTCAGCCGCTTTTTGAAACCATTCTCGCCAGCATTCCGGCGCCCACCGGTGACCCTGCGGCCAACCTTCAAATCCAAGTCACCAATCTCGACTACAGCGATTTCCTCGGTCGCATCGCCATCGGCCGCGTCTTCAACGGCACCATGCGCCGCGGCTCCGAAGTCGCCGTCGCCAAGCTCAGCGGCAACCTCGCTCCCGCCGTCATCACCAAGCTCTACACTTTTCGCGGCCTCGAACGCGATGAAGCCGAAGAAGTCGTCGCCGGAGACATCGTCGCCATCGCCGGCGTCGAAGGCATTCAGATTGGCGAGACCATCACCAATCTCGAGAATCCCACGCCCTGCGATCCGCTTCTCATCGACGAGCCTACTCTCGCTATGATTTTCACTATCAACAGTTCGCCGCTCGCCGGTCGCGAGGGCCAGTTCGTCACCTCGCGCGACATTCGCGATCGCCTGCAGAAAGAATTGCTCACCAACGTCTCCATTCGCGTCGAAGATTCCGACAGCACCGATTCCTTCCGCGTCCTCGGCCGCGGTGAACTTCAGCTCGCCATCCTCATCGAAACCATGCGTCGCGAAGGCTACGAGCTCATGGTCGGCAAGCCGGAAATCGTCGTGCGCACCGAAAACGGCCGCCGCCTCGAACCTCTCGAACTTCTTGTCGTCGATTGCCCCGAAAATTTCGTCGGCGTCGTGATGGAAACTCTTGGCAGCCGCCGCGCCGAACTCTCGAAAATGGTCAATCACGGCTCCGGCCGCGTGCGCATGGAATTCAAAATTCCTTCGCGCGGCCTCATCGGCCTTCGCGGCCAGCTTCTTACCGACACCCGCGGCACCGCGCTGCTCCATTCTCTTTTCGATGGTTGGACCGACTACGCCGGTGAACTCGCTTCGCGCCCCACCGGCGCTCTCGTCGCCGACCGCGCCGGAAAAACCACCGCATTTGCACTTTGGAATTTGCAGGAGCGCGGCGAACTCTTCGTCGGTCCCGGCGAAGAAGTCTACGAAGGCATGATCGTTGGCGAAAATTCCCGCGAGGCCGACATCGACGTCAACATCACCAAGGAAAAAAAGCAGACCAACATGCGCGCTTCCACTGCCGACGAAGCCATTCGCCTCGTCCCGCATCGCGTGCTCACTCTCGAAACCGCCATCGAATTCATCGCCGACGACGAATTCGTCGAAATCACTCCCAAATCCATTCGCCTCCGCAAAAAAGTTCTCGACCCCAAGCGCCGCCCCCGCCGCTGGCAGCAAATCCGCGCCAGCCAGGACGCCTCCACCCCAGCCTAGTAACTCGAAGAATGCTGAGGAGCGCTCTTAAAGCGTCTTGATCAGCCCGCCATCGATGACGTAGTTCGAGCCCGTCACGTTTGCGGTGCGCGGCGAGGCAAGCATCACCACCAAGTTCGCAACTTCTTCCGGCGTCGTCATGCGTCCGGTGGCGAGGCCGCCAATGCTCGCCAGCACGTTCTTCTTGGCTGTTTCCGCATCGACTCCCGTGGCCTTTGCGACCGTCTGCGCCACGCCGTCTTGCCCCAGCCAAAGGTCCGTGCTCACCGGCCCCGGCGACACGTCATTGATGCGGATGCCGTGCGGCCCCAGCTCCTGCGAGAGCGCCTTGGTCAGATTCACAAGCGCTGCCTTCGCGGCGCCGTAGTCCACCGTGCCGGTATTGGGTTGGAAGAACGCGTTCACGGACGCCACGTTCACGATTGCGCCACCCCGGCCCATCATGTACGTCACGGCCGCGCGTGTGGCCCGTAACGCCGCGAAGAAGTTTATATTCATCGCCCACTCAAACTCGTCGTCGCTCGTGCCAAGGAACCCGTTCACGCGCAGTCGCACCCCGCCAACGTTGTTCACCAGCACGTCGATGCGCCCGTGCTCGTCGACCGCGCGCTTCACAAGCTGCCCCGGCCCCTCCCGTGATCCAAGATCCACGGCAACAGGCGTCACGCGCTCGATTCCACCAAGGCTATTGACCGTACGCGCGCCTGCCACCACCACCGCGCCCTCGCCGGCAAGCGCTCGCGTGATCGCGAGGCCTATGCCTTTGCTCGCTCCCGTGACGACGCAAATCTTATCTTTGAGTTCGAGGTCCATACTTTGCTGCGCTCCGTTCCCAGTGGGCCCCGCGCAGTTTTGTCAGTGACACATCCTTCGAAAAGTCACCTGCGACATCTTAACTCCAACGTGCCCAAACAAGAGCTGTCATCCCGAACCCGGCGGCGAACAGCACGTTGTCGTAGGGGCGCTGCTTGCCTCGCCCGTCGCCCGCGCGCGAAATTCCTCTCCCATTCTGGATAAAATATAAACTACAATGCCCCTTCCCTAGGAGCCACTCATATGACCACCCGTAGTCGCTTCTCCCCTCTAGCTTTTGCAATTCTTTTCGTTATCCTTGTGATCCCCCTCGCCACCCGCGCCCAACAGGGCGACCAGCCCGGCCACTCCATCGGCAAAGTGTCCGTCCTCGGCCATCTCATCCTCGTCGAGCTGAACGAAGGCACCCTCGGCCACCAGAATCTCTTCGACCTCAATCAGCGCACACTACGTTTCACGCCCGACGGCTCCGGCTATCGCATTGAAAATCTCCCGCTCCAATGGGACGCTGACTTCGGCGACCAAATCAAAAATCCCAACGTCTCCCTCCACAATTTCTCGTTTCCATTCTCCGGCAAGACTTTCGACGCTATCTCCGTCGGCGTCACCGGCTCGATTCGCTTCGGCCCCGCCGCGCCGCCGGCATTCGACTCAGGGCTCCCCGCGGGCTTCCATATGCCCGACTTCGGCGGCGTTTCCATCGCGCGCTTCGACCAGCTCTCCGAAGGCGCCGGTAATCTCGTCAACACCGTCCCGGCCATCTGCGTTTTCTTCAAGCCGCGCATGTCCGGCGACCGCTACGTCAAGGAGCTCGACGACCGCGTCGTCGTCACCTGGGATCTCACCGAGCCCTGGGGCAACATTCAGGACTTCACCTGGACCAAAACCGTCAACCAATTCCAGGCCGTCCTCCACAAAGACGGCGTCATCGAAATGTCCTACAAGCAGCTCGCTGCGCGCGACGCCATCATCGGCGTCTATCCGCTCGTCTCCGGCGGCGAAGAGAATTCCATCGCCACTCTCTCCGGCGTTCCAAACTCCTCCGCTCCCGCCAATCTCGCGCTCACAAACTTGCACGTCTCCGTCGTCGATAACCTTTTCCTGAAAATCGCCTTCGAAACTTCCGGCCCCGTCCTCCCCGAAGGCGATCCCGGCCTCTCCGGCATCTCCTATCGTGTTCATTTCGCCACGCCAAAAACTTCCGCCAACGCCGCCTCCGCCGATTGGACCGTCTTTGGCTTCGCTCCTCGCCGCGCCAACTCTACCCGCGGCTCGCGCTACGCTGCCTTCGGCCCCGGCCTCTCGCGCCATGTCGATGTCAGCGGCAACACCATCTCCATCCAGGGGCTTCTTCCTTCGTCCCTCCGCGGCGCTCGCGAAATCAGCGTCTCCGCCGAAGCCTCTCAGTCGTCAGAAGGCAACTCGGAGCATTCCGTCTCGCAGATTCCCGCGCAGCCCGTCGCTCTCACCGGCCTTCACAATCCCGAAGTGCACTTCTCTTCGCTCAAACCAAACGCCGGCCCGTTCCCCGTCGTTTACGAATCGTTCCATTACTACGCGCTGCCTAATAATCGCGACCTGAGCTGCTCCGTCATCAAAGCCCTCGGCGACAAATTCGATTTCCTCGTCTATTACTCCGATTTCCGCGTGGACAATCAGGAAGCCGG
>JASHQB010000346.1 GCA_030037775.1 Candidatus Acidiferrales bacterium | reverse complement strand
GCACAGCGCCGCCTGTACCGGTTGAAGCCGGAGCGTTTTCAGGAGGTGGATGACTGGCTCGCCCAGTTCCGCCGGCTCTGGTCGGCGCACGTGGATGCCCTCGAGCGCCACCTCGACCGCATGGATCAATCAAAACCGATAAAGAATAAAACCAGAACGAAGGCAGCGCGGTCCAACCGCAAACCTGACAAAGGAGAAACGAAATGAAAATCAAAGTGACCAGCGTATATGTGGACGACCAGGACAAAGCCTTGCGCTTTTATACGGAGGTACTGGGGTTTGCCAAGAAGACCGATTTCAGTCAAGGCCCATTTCGCTGGCTGACGGTGGCCTCGCCCGAGGAGCCGGACGGCACTCAGCTGCAGTTGGCGCTGAACAACAACCCGGCGGCCAAAGCCTATCAGCAGGCGATGCTTCAGCAAGGCCAGCCCGCGACCATGTTCTACACCGACGACCTGCAAGCCGATTACGAGCGCATGAAAGGGCGCGGCGCCGAGTTCACCATGCCACCAACGGACGTGACCGCCTCCAAGATCGCCATGCTGAACGACACCTGCGGCAATCTCATTCAGCTCACGCAGCTGGCATGGAGGGGATAGATGAGCGAGCACCCGCAATACGTACCGGGTCCGGCCAGCGGAGCGCAGGTACGAAAGGGCGCCGAGAAGTGGACGCTCATTCTCACGAGAGAACTGCGCCACCCGCCCGAAAAAGTCTGGCAGGCGCTTACCGATCCAGCCCATCTGCGCGAGTGGGCGCCCTTTGAGGTCGATGGAAGCTTGGGCAAGGTTGGAACGGTGAACCTTACCTGGGCGGGAACGCCGAAACCGCTTGAAACGCGCGTGACACGAGCCGACGCACCCAATGTGCTTGAGTACGGCGATACCCGATGGGAACTCGAAGCCATCGGTGCCGGCACGCGTCTGACGCTGTGGCACAACATCGATCGCCGCTTCATCTCGTGGGGCGCTGCGGGATGGCACATTGCTTTCGACGTTCTCGATCGGTTCCTCAGCGGGGTGCCCATCGGCCGCATCGTTGGTGGCGAGGCGATGAAGCTAAGCGGCTGGCAGCGATTGAACGTTGAGTACGCCAAGCAATTCGGCATCGAAAAGCCCAACACGCCGCCCAAGACAGGTCAAAATTCCTGAACCAACGAGAGCACAATGAATCCATCAGAACGTATTGAGGAGCTGATCGCTGGACTCACAGACTGGCGCGGCGAAACGCTCGCCAGCGTCCGCAAGAGTATCCTTGCAGCCGACCAGGAAATCATCGAAGAATGGAAGTGGATGGGAAGCCCAGTGTGGTCTCGCAACGGAATTATCGCCGTGGGCAACGCCCACAAGGACAAGGTGAAGCTTACCTTTGCCCACGGAGCGAGCCTGCCGGATCCTGACAAGCTCTTCAACGCGGGCTTCGGAGGCAACGTGTGGCGAGCGATCGATTTTTTCGAAGGCAATAAAATTAATGAGCGTGCTTTAACAAATCTTGTCCGTGCCACCATCGATTACAATCAGATCAAATTGAAGAAGAAAGCGCCCGCGGGTACTCGAGCGAAAGTACATAGAAATAAAAAGTGATGAACCTGTTTTTCTTCGCCTCGCCGAATCACGCTGAGAAATCTAGGTTCCGGGATGGTAGGTTCGCTCGGTGTGTCCTTGAAGTTGCGAGCGATAGAAATAAACCTCACGCAGATTCCCCGTGGCGTAGCGCTCGGCTTCGTCATCAAAATGCGGCGATGCGGGATTGCCGCTCTCACCGCCGGCGGTCACGGCTCTCGCACGAATGGTCTTGCCGAATTCCACTGCGGCTACGAAGCTGTTTCCGCTGGTCCCGTACCATTTCTTCGTATTGGGGTACGAGCGCGCGCCAAAGGACGCGAGCGAACCCCATGCGGAGGAAGTAAATTCGACGGGAATGCTTGGTTCGGAATCGTTGAAGTGCGAATCGATATCGTCGTCAAGGCGCTGGAAGCGATTGATGTCGCCCCAGGGTGTCTTCCACGTTCCGAAGTCTGACACTAGCTGGTCGGATGCCGCTGCGAGCGATTGCAACAGGCGCTCGGGAGGCACTTTGCTGGCGATATAGTCGTAGATGGGCATGTTGGCGTCTCTCGCCTCGCGGAAAAAGTGATGCATGAGATCCGTTCCCCAGAACACGGCGAGCGAGGTAGGAATCGAATTCACTCCCCAGCGGAAATCCCAGTTGCGCAAGGTCGCGATTTGGTCAGTCAGCTTGGCTTTCAGCGGATCGGAAGCGGGAGCCTGATCATAAGCGTTCATCAGCGCAGGGATTGTTTTTTCAAACCACGGGAGATAGCTATCGAACGCCACAGAAGAAAGCAGAGAGTCAAGGGTGAAGTCATGCTTGTTATTGAGAACTCGGATGGCATGCAGCCCGCGCGCGGATTCACCGCCTTTTTCCACATACGCAGGGAAGTCCGTTTTTTTCAGTGTGCCTGGCCCAGCGGCGTTCCAGGGTGCATCGTTCGAGTTATAGACGTAGCCGCTCTTGGGATTCAGCAAGTGCGGCGTTTCTTCGAGCGTGAGAAGCCCGTGCCAAGCCGTTGCCGGGTTGCGGCCGTCAACGGGCTTCGTGTAGTCAAAATGGTTATCCCGCCGGGGGATAAAGTTTGCTTGGTAATAAGCAATGTCGCCATCGGCATCGGCGAAGAGTGTGTTGTTCGAGGAATCCGCGCGCAGTTCCATGGTTTGCAGAAAAGTTTTGAAGCTCGTCGCCTTGGTCCGCGTGTAGGATTGGATAAGCGCTTTGATTGGCTCTTGCATCAGGCTGATGGTGACCCATTTCCCATCCTGCTCGCCGATGACCGGCCCATGTGAAGTGTAAAACGCTATGAATTTCTTCTCGGCCATTCCGTGACCGGTCATATATGGGACGGTGATTTCCTTGGTTATGACTGGGCGCTCTTCTTTGCCGTACTTGTAATAGTAGCGGCCAGCTTTTTTCTCCACCGTCTCGAGAAATTCATCGACGGCATCGACGCCGCTGGAGGTGTGCATCCAGCCGCAGTGCGGATTGAATCCTTGATAGATGAAGAATTGGCCCCAAGTCACCGCTCCATATGCATCCAGGCCCTGATCGCTCACCATCTGCAGCTCGGAGCGGAAATAGAATGAGGTGTGCGGATTGATCAGCAGCAACGCATGGTGATCGGCGGTGTTCGAGGGGGCGATGGCGACGCCGTTTGACCCGGTCGGCTCGGCAGTCTCGGCTTCGTCGTCATCCACCGCCACGGTTTGTGGCGCGGGCAGATGTCCGTAAAAGGCCGCGAGTTGGTCGACGCTGGCTCGCTCGATATCGCCTCCGATGCTTCCTTCCGTAAAGCTCAACGCCATCCACGGCTCGAATCTCTTGATTACCCGCGGCTTGACCTCCGGGTGTTTGTAAAGATAGTAGTTCAGACCATCAGCGAATGAGTCCATCAGGGTCTTCAGCCATGCTGGACTCTCCGCGTATTGCCTCTTCAACATCACCGGATCGATGAAGAGCTTCATCCGCAGATCCTGGTAAACTTTCGACTCGCCCTCCGCCTCCGCCAGCCGTCCCATTCCGTTGATGTAATTGGTCTCAACACGGTTGAAGTCGTCCTCGGCCTGCGCGTATTCCATGCCAAAGACGGCGTCAGCGTCCGTTTTGCCGTAGACGTGCGCGATGCCCCAAGTATCACGGATGATGGTGACGTTGTGAGCCTCTTGCTCCCAGCGGGCGACTTCCGGATTGGTGGCTGCCTGGGAAACAGAACAAACGGAAAGCGCTACAAGGAAAAGAACAAACCTCTTCATGACTGCCCCTGTCAATGCATGGAATCGTCTGGGTGCGACCGCGACAGCGTAACATAACTCTTACTGCCTCTGCCTTCCCTTCCCTTGTTTTTCCGCGATAACATCCAACGGGAAGAGCTATTTCGAGCGACAGGACTCTATTCCTGAGTGGACTTATGGTGACAAGCAAACTGCATCGAGGAAGCGATGGCCGCCGCGTAGGCTTGGCGCGGGCGCTCTCCAAGCTCGGCTATTGTTCGCGCTCGCGCGCCGCTGAGCTCATTCGCGCAGGTCGCGTGAAATTAAACGGAGTCGAGCGGCGTGATCCGGAGGCGCCCGTACAGGTTGGACATGACCGTCTGGAAGTGGACGGCAAGACGGCGGCCGCCGAACGCAAGATTTATTTGATGATGAACAAACCGCGGGGCGTGGTGACGACGGCGTCCGATGAAAAAGGCCGCGCGACGGTTTATGCGAAACTAGGCGAACAATTGCCGTGGCTTGCTCCCGTCGGCCGGCTCGATAAAGCGAGCGAAGGCCTGCTGCTGCTGACGAACGACTCAGAGTGGGCCGCGCGAATCGCCGCGCCGGAAACGCATCTCGACAAAACCTATCACGTCCAAATCAATGCGGTAGCCGATGGGGCGCTCCTTGAAAAACTCAAGAAAAGCGTCCGCAGCGAGAATGGCGAGTTGCTTCGGGTAAAACACGCGGAGGTCTTGCGCCACGGCGAGAAAAACACATGGGTCGTGATCGTATTGGACGAAGGGAAAAATCGCCAGATACGCCGCATATTCGAAGCTTTGGTAATCGAAGTCCTACGCTTGGTGCGTGTGGCGATTGGGCCAGTTGCTCTGGGCGACTTGCGGAAGGGAGATTATCGGCCGCTGACAGCGGAAGAAAAGCGAGCGCTCGATGAATCGATGAAACGCCCCAGCGCAACACAAATCTCGCGTCTACCCCGCGAGTCCCATCCTGACACGCTTAGCTGAGCGACGGATGTTTCGTATGCCAGTCCGTATGTTGCTGAAACAGCCGCGCGGCGGCGATTACTCGTTCATCATCCAAAGCTCGCGCCATGAACTGGACGCCGATCGGCATGCGCCCCTTGCTGAATCCACAAGGCACGGTGACCGCCGGCAAGCCGCATAGGCTGGATATGGCGTCTGGCTGCATGCTGTTGCCGCGCCGATTGCGTGGTGGAAGGTGCTCTTCGCGCTGCTGTTGCTGGCGCGCAGGCTCCGGCGGAGGCTTCAGCGGAATCGCTGCCGTGTCTTCACCAGGCGCGGCGATGACGTCAAAACGATCAAACAGCACGTCGATTTTCTTTTGCAGGTACACGCGAACTCGCTGGATCTGAAGCAAATCGGACGCGGAGAATTCCCGGCTGGCGTACCCGTTGATCTGCCCGAGCGGATCCGCGAGCTGGGCGCAGCGCCCTGAATCAATCAACTCCGAAAATGCCGAAGCGGCTTCGATCAAAATCACCAGTTCTGCAGCTTCCTCGAAGGGCCCTTCGGGCAATTCCACGTCGGAAACTTTCGCGCCGTTTTGCTCCAGAATTCTCAATGCGTCATCGGCAGCCGCGTGCAGCTCTGGATCGACGTTCGGAAAAACGTTCGTCAGCCGGCCGATCCGCACGGGCCGAGGTGAAACTTGCGCCGCCGAATAGTGAAAGTCCGAGAGCGGTGAAGGCAACGAATCATGGTCATTCTCGTCGTGTCCTGCTATCACCGACAGAATCAGCCCGCAACAATCAGCGGTGCGCGCCATAGGCCCGATTTTATCCATGGACCAGGCAATCGCCATCACCCCATGACGGCTGACGCGTCCAAAACTTGGACGCATTCCCGAAATTCCGCAAAGAGTCGACGGGCAAATGATTGAACCGCGGGTATCGGAACCAAGGGCGAAGTTCGCGAGCCCCGCGGAGACAATCGCTCCTGAGCCGCTCGATGAGCCGCACGTCCAATAATCCGTATTCCACGGATTCTTGCACGGGCCCGTGAGCGACGCCTCCGCCGACTCATAACCGAGCCCGCCCGCCAACTCGATCATCGCAGCCTTGCCGATCAAGATTGCGCCGGCGCGGTTGAGCCGCTCGATGACGGTGGCGTTGTAGTCAAAGCTTTGGTCGGCATAGGGCTTGGCACCCCATGTGGTTTCATATCCCTTGACGGCAAGCAAATCCTTGGCTGCATAGGGGACTCCGTGCAGCGGCCCGCGATAATGTCCGCCCGAGATTTCCTTTTCCGCGGCGCGCGCTTGGTCGAGCGCGAGATCTTCGGTGATCGTGACGTATGCGTTGAATCTCGGCCCTAGGCGCTTGCTGCGGTCGAGATAGCTTTCTGTGAGCTCCACGGGAGAAATCTTCCGCGTGCGGATGTGCTCGCCAAGCTCCCGGATCGGGAGATAGAGGACATCTTCACTCAGCATGGCTACGCTCCCTCTTTCGACGGCCTGGAGGGCATGCCTTTTGAGTCTGAAATTCCGTCATCGATGAGCTTCAGGACCGTCGCGGGGGTGTCGCCATTGGCCACCGGGATTGGCCGAATCGCTTCTAGCATCCTTACGTGGGAGGTCACTGTTCGACGCATCAGTTTCTTTTGGTCGTCAGAGAACCGCGCGCCGTACTTCGCGAAGATATTTTGCAGTTTGGCCTCGACTTCGGCCTGCGCATCGGAGGACAGGCCCGAGGAGTCCTCATCCTGCAGCAACGGAGCAATCGAGGGCAGGCGCGGCGCGGCCTTCGAGGAGATCGGCAAGGTCGCAGCGGCCAGGGTGCCGCCCGCGACGGTCAAAGCGACGCGGCGCGCAAATTCTCGCCGCGAAACTTCATCGGCATTATTGAGATTCCCTGGCTTTTTCACACGCCCTACCTTGTGCGGCGACGCGCTTTGGCAAAACGATTCGATTGCTGGGTCGCCAAGCGCGAAAACATATCACACGCGCGTCAGCAATGAAACGTATGGTAGGACCAAGGGTGCGTGCGGAGGGACTTCGATGCAAAGCGTGGTTAAGCGGTTATCGCGTGTGGGCCACGTTATAGGAACCACTGAAAAGGAACGTGGCCGTGGCTAACGATTGGGGCGCCCACCAAATGTGGCGCGTCCAGCCGGAACTGCGCTGGAACCGATGGGCGACATAGTCGAGCCCGATCGGTATCACTTGGATAGCGCTATAGATTGCGCTCGAACCAGCGAAGGGACGCATGATCGGATCTGCCTCGACGCGGCCGTTGGAAAGGGCGTTGCGCGTCGACCATGCGTCGTACTCAGCCGAGCCGTGCTCCGTTGCGCTTAGCACAATCCACCAGTTTCGGTGCACTACAGGAGTTTCATTCGGAGGACGGAAAGCCGGCGGAGGGGGCAAATACAGATTGGACATCGAGATCGCGGCTGATTCGGTCAGAGGCGTGGCAGGGTGCAAATTCGATTTGGAACCGTCCGTGGTTGTTGCCACAGCTGTTCCAGAAAGCTTTGCTGCTGTGGCATCCGTTTTCGCTGGCACAGAAGCCCGCGCTTCGGCTACCGGCTGGTCGAGAGGCGGTTGCGGCGAGTTCCCGGCACCTATCGCGGGAAACTGGAAAAGCAACACTGCCATCGCCAAGACCATTCGCGCTCGCTCCCTGACATCTCTATTTGAATAGAGCGGCGCCCTTCAGGCCAATAGTACAGGTAGGCAAATTTACCAGTACTTCCGGCCATCTCTGATGTAGTACCTGTGTCCAGGGGGCGGACAAGGGCATGCAGTGGTGGTTCGGCTCCTAAAGCGAACGCTACTCCGGGTCCGCTGCCAGCAAGCCGAAAGATTCTCTTACTGCGCCGAGAGTGCGCTCGAGATCCGTTTCGGTATGAGCGGCGGAAAGAAATAGGGCCTCGAATTGCGACGGCGCCAGCAAGATGCCCCGCTCAAACATGGCGCGGAAGAACGCCGCGTAGCGGCGCGTGTCTGATTTTTTTGCGTCCGCATAATTCCCCACAGTTTGCGGCACGAAAAACAACGTTGCAAGCGATCCGGTCGAGTTCACTTGCGCGGGAATGCTAAATTCACGAACGGCGCGATGGAGCTGCGCTACGAATCTCTCCGCCCGCGCGTTCAATTTCGAATAGAAATTCGCGGTTTCCAGCAGCTTCAGCACTTCAATTCCCGCACGCATCGCCAATGGATTTCCAGAAAGCGTTCCCGCCTGATATACAGAACCCAATGGAGCGACCTGAGCCATGATTTCCGCGCGTCCGCCATAGGCTGCCACGGGCAAGCCTCCGCCAATGATTTTTCCCAACGTCGTCAAATCCGGGGTAACACCCTGCAACGTTTGAGCCCCGCCGTAGCACAGACGGAATCCGGTGATCACTTCGTCGAAAATGAGCAAAGAACCCGTTCGATTCGTGATTTCCCGCAGGCCATTCAGAAACCCGGGCGCAGGAAGCACAACTCCCATGTTCGCGGGAACCGGCTCGACAATGACAGCAGCGATTTCGCGCTTATTTGATGCGAAGAGCTTTTCCACGGAAGCGAGGTCGTTATAGGGAGCGTTAAGCGTGAGCGCGGCGAGCGCCTCAGGCACACCCGGGCTCGACGCAATCCCCAGAGTTGCGAGTCCCGAGCCCGCTTCCGAAAGAAAACTATCGGCATGGCCGTGGTAGCCGCCCTCGAATTTCAGGATCAAATCGCGTTTGGTAAACGCGCGCGCCAAGCGAATCGCCGACATGGTTGCTTCCGTGCCCGAACTGACGAAACGCAGTTTTTCAACGGAAGGAATCGCGCGCTTGACGCGCTCCGCGAGCTCGACTTCCAGTTCGGTTGTTATGCCATAACTGGCTCCAAGCGCCGCCTGATCCTGAATCGCCGCAACAATCGCTGGATGCGCGTGGCCAAGAATCAGCGCGCCCCAGGAGCCAATGAAATCAATATATTCGCGCCCGTCCACATCCCACAGATGCGCTCCCAAGCCGCGCTCAATGATCGGCGGATCGCCGCCAACGGACTTGAATGCTCGGACGGGGCTGTTCACGCCGCCCACCAGAGACTCCTGTGCACGGCGTAGAATTTCTTTGCTTCTTGTAGATTTGATTTTCGACGGGGAGGCCATTGCGGGTTTTCAGCAGGCCTTGAGCCAGCGCGCGAGGTCCTTGGCGTGATAAGTAAGCACGATGGAGGCGCCGGCGCGCTGGATCGAGGTTAGAATCTCCAGCACCACACGTTTCTCGTCGATCCAACCGTTCTGCGCAGCAGACTTCACCATGGCATACTCGCCGCTCACGTTATACGCCGCAACCGGCACATCGAATGCTTCGCGCACGCGATAGACAATATCGAGATATGGCAACGCTGGCTTCACCATGATGATGTCCGCGCCTTCTTCCAGGTCCCGGGCCACTTCTTTCAGTGCTTCGCGCGCATTTGCCGGATCCATCTGATAACTGGCGCGGTCGCCGAACTGCGGCGCCGATTGTGCCGCTTCGCGAAACGGCCCGTAAAAGCCCGAACAGTATTTCGCGGCATAAGACATTATCGCCGTGTCGGCGAAGCCATTGGCGTCGAGCCGTTTGCGAATTGCGGCGACCCGGCCGTCCATCATGTCGGAAGGCGCTACGATGTGCGCTCCAGCACGCGCATGCGAGAGCGCCATCTCGGCGAGCAGTTCCAGGGTCGGATCATTTGCAACTTGTTTGCCCTCGATCACGCCGCAATGCCCATGGCTGGTGTACTCGCACAGGCAAACATCGGTGATCACCAACAGCTCCGGTCGCGCGGTGCGTATCCCTTCAATCGCGCGTTGCACCACGCCGGAGGCGATGTAGGCTTCCGTTCCCTTTTCATCCTTATGCTCCGGCAGGCCGAAAAGAATGACCGCGGGAATCCCCAGTTCAGCGGCTTCTCGCGCTTCTTCCAATAGCTTGTCCACCGATTGCTGGGCGATACCAGGCATCGAGCTCACTTCCGCACGAACACCGCGTCCCGGGCAGACGAACATGGGATACACAAGCCCTGAGGTGGATGGCCGCGTTTCGCGTACAAGGCTGCGTATCGCTTCGTTCCTGCGCAGGCGGCGTGGACGGTGCGTGGGAAAAGTCATCCGGATTTTGCTCCTTCGCCTGGTAAGCTCGTCGTAGCAGCAGTCCCGCGGCCACTCTTTAACTGGCCGGCAACTGCTTCGGCCAGCAGCCTTGCGTCAGGCTCCGTGGCCTCGATCGCACAGGCGACGCCCGCGGAACGAATCACCGCCGCCGTTGTCGGTCCGATGGCCGCAAAAACAGACGCACGCGCCAGCCGCCTGAGGTTTTCGGCGCCCACGGCGCGCGCAAAATTCTCGAACGCCGACGGGCTCGCAAATATAACGCAGTCTGCGCCGTCGCGCACAACTTCCGCTAGCTGCGGCCCGCCAAGCGCTTTCGGAGCACAAGTTTGGTACGCAGCCACCGCGGTGACTTCCGCTCCCGCTTCGCGCAGGACTTCCATCCAGTCGGTCGCGCCGCGATCGCGAAGCGCCAAATCACTCCGCGGCACCAGGATCTTCATCCCGGCGACGCCGCGCAAGAACCCCGCGGTCGGATTCTTGACCTCCATCCCTGCAACGCTGCGAACCGAGTCTTTGAAGCTGCCCGCAAGACTTCTTCCCGTTCCGGGAGCGGGCACGAAGTCCACAGAAAAACCCTCCGCAGAGGTCGCTTCGGCGGTCGCTGGTCCGATCGCTGCAATTCGCGGATGCGGCTTTCCGGTTTGTGCAGGATGGCTGCCAAGAGCACGCATGCGGCGCGCAAAATATCTGGCGGCATTCTGGCTCGTGAAAAGAATCCACGCGAAATTGCCGATCGAGCCAATGGCGCTGTCGAGCGCGGCGGTATCGTCCGGTTCACGAAACTCGACGCAAGGTAACTCGATAATGCGGGCGCTCGCACCCAGCGCCTTGGTTAGCTCCGCGCGAAGGCTCTCGTTCTGCCCCGGCGCGCGCGTAATGACGATTCGCTTCGCTTCACCGATGTCGTTATCCGCCACCGACGCTCCTTCCGGCCAGCCGCAGCAAACGGTCTGCCCCCGCGTCAAGCAATTCCCGCGCGAGCGCCCGTCCAAGACGCTCTCCCTCCTGTGGTGAGCCGTCTGCGTGACGATGAACGCACTCCGCGCCATCCGCGCTGAGCACCCGCGCGTCCAACCGCATCTTTCCTTCTTCGATTCGCGCCCAGGCACCTAGCGGAACCTGGCAGCCGCCCTCGAGTTCGGCCAGCAGCGCGCGCTCGGCGGTTACTGCCGCGCGACTATCCGCATCGTCGAACGTCGCAAGGATTTCGAGCGTGCGCGCATCCGCCTCTCGCGCTTCAATCGCCAGCGCGCCCTGACCCACGGCGGAAAGCATGATGTTCGGCGGAAGAACTTGCGTGATCCTGCCGCTCAGTCCAAGCCTGTCGAGACCCGCCTTGGCGACCACAATGGCGTCAACTTCGCCCGCATCCAGCTTGCGTATTCGCGTGTCCACATTTCCACGCAGGTTAACCACCTCCAAGTCGCGCCGCAAGTGGAGAAGCTGCGATTGCCGCCGCAGGCTGCTTGTGCCGACAAGGGAGGCGGCGGGCAATTCAGCCAGCGGCTTGCCCGAGCGCGACACCAGACAATCGCGCGGATCCTCGCGTTTGGAGATGGCCGCAAAACAAAGGCCGCGAGACGTCGCCGTGGGCACGTCCTTCATGCTATGTACCGCCACGTCGACGCGCCCCTCAAGCAAAGCATCCTCGATTTCCTTGATAAAAATGCCCTTCCCTCCAACATCCGGAATGGCAGCGGAAGCAAACTGGTCGCCCGAGGTCTTGATCACCACAATTTGCGATTCAGTTCCCGCCTCGTGCAAAAGTCTGGCGCGAATGTGCTCAGCCTGCCAGAGCGCCAGCTTGCTGCCGCGCGTCCCAATGCGCAGCGCCTTCAAGGCTTCTCCTTGTCATCCGAGTCCGCCAAGCCAAAAAGCTCCCGCAGCGCGGCCAGCCCTTCTACTGGCCGGTGCAACTTGCGCTCCCGGCGTAAACGGGAAGCCGGAAGCTGGACAATGCGGTCGATGAGTTCCTGCGTGAGTTTTTCCAATCGCTCGCGATCCGCCTCGGAGGCTCGAGACACATCCCCAAAGTGAGCCGCGAACAGCGATTGCCGCTCGACTTCCAAGCGACTGCGCAGAGCTTCGAGCAGCCCGGCGCCCTCGAGGCTCGATTGCCAAGCCAGAAATTTGCTCACATGCTCATCGACAATGGCCTCGGCCCGCGGCGCCTCTGCTTCGCGCGCTTTCTTGTTCTGCTCGACGATTTCTCCCAGGTGGTCGATGTTGAAGAGATAGACATTGTAAAGGCCCTCGACCGTAGGTTCCACGTTGCGAGGCACGCCCAAGTCGATGACGCAGATCGCGCGCCCCGAGCGCGCAGACATCGAGCGTTCGAACATCGTGCGTGTGAGCACGTGATCCGAGCCGGACACGGATGTCACAACGATGTCCGGCTGATCCAACGCGATCTTGAGCGCGCTCCATTCCAGGGCTGTTCCGCCCATCCTCAGCGCAAGCTCTTGTGCCCGGGCATACGAGCGATTCGCCAGTTGCAGTTCGCCGATCCCGCGCATGCGAAGGTGTTCCACTACTTGCTCGGCGACTCCGCCGGCGCCGACAATCAAGGCGCAACGCCCTTTCAAGTCACCGAAGATTCGCTCCGCCAGCTTCACCCCCGCGACCGCGACCGACATCGGCCGCGCGCCAATTTCGGTTTCGGTACGCACTCGCTTGCCAACTTCCAATGCACCTTGAAATAGCCGGTTCAGCACCGGGCCTGTTGAGCCGTTTCCGAGCGCGCGGTTATAGGCATCGCGGACCTGCCCCAGGATTTCCGCCTCGCCGAGCATCATCGAATCGAGTCCGCTCGCCACGCGAAACAGATGCCGCACGGCTTGTCGTCCGGCATGCTGGTAGATACGGCCATTCAGTTCGCGCGGCGAAAGCTTGTGAAACTCGCTGAAATAAGAGACCAGCGCATCAGGCAGGGACCCGTCCGACTCTTCCGCAACTCCGTACAGCTCGCTCCGATTGCACGTCGAGACCACGAGGGCTTCCTCGATCGTTCCCGACTGGCACAGCTCCTTGGCGGCCTGCAGCGCTTGCTCCGGCGTGAAGGCCACGCGCTCGCGAAGCTCCACCGGCGCCGTCAGGTGGTTGCAACCAATCAGCGCAACCTCCGCACGCCCGCGAGGCGCGGTTTCGTTGTGCTCGCCGATCGAATCGATCGCCATCAGAAGAACCGGTGAAATCCGGTGAAATAAACGTTCACAATCGTGTAGCTGAACAGCACGATCACAAAATTGCACGCACACACCATGGCCGCACGCGCTCCCCGCCACGCCGGAGCGTGCACGATAGCCAGGTAAATCGCGTAGACGGCCAGAACGATCAGTGTCACGAGGACTTTTGGATCGGCAATGGCGAACTGCCCGGTGAGCCGATGCTCCCACACAAATCCGAGCGCCGTCCCGACCGCGAGCGAAACCAGGCCTACCCAAACGCTCGACCGGCTCATGCGTTCGAGCACTTCCAGCGCCGGAAAACGCCAGAACGCGAGCCCCGGGCGCCCATGGCGCAACCCGCGATTCTGGATCAGATAGATCACGCTGAGCAAAAACGAAATAGCAAAAGCGGCGTAGGCAAGAACTGTAATGGTAATGTGCAGCGCGAAGAGCGCCCCATTGGTCCGTAGCTCATGATGGACGTTCGAGGGCGCAACAACCGCTGCTATCAACAAGAACATCACAAACGGAACCACCAGCGAACCGACGGCGCGCTGCCGGTGGTACGTCTCCAGACCAAGATACGTAACCGCGAGCAGCCATGCGAAAAGCGACATCGAGCCGTATAAATCATCATAGGGAATCGCGTGAATCGCGCGAGAGCGCTCGAGGAGCGCATAGTAGTGCGCAACAATCGCCAGGATGAGCAGCAATGTCGCCAGGCGCCCGCTCCACGGACGGTCACGATACAGGTGAAGCGCGTAGCCGGCAAAGCTTGCGGCGTAGAGTGCAAGCGCGAGAACGTCGATCCCCATCGAGTACCTCATGTCAAAACAGTGTTCCAGACGCAGCGATGCGGCCGCAAACAAGCAACCGAACGACTTGCAGGCATTGTGTAATCTTAGCGCCGATTGTGTGAGGCGACAACTTCGGAGAGCCGGTGTGCGCCCAAGGCCGCATCTGTTAAGATGGTTACCTAAGTGCTCACCATGCACGCGACAAGCGCATCTTCGACGAAAAAAGACACCTTTCTATGCGCCGCACGCGGTGAGCGGCCCGAACGCGTTCCGGTGTGGATCATGCGCCAGGCTGGCCGTTACCTTCCGGGCTACCGAAGAATGCGCGAGCGGTTTTCCTTCTTGGAGGTGGCCAAAACACCCGAACTGGCCGCGCAAGTCTCACTCGAGCCCTATGAGGTGCTGGACGCCGACGCCGTGATTGTTTTTTCCGACATCCTCGTGGTTGCCGAGGCCATGGGCGTGCCGCTCGAAATCAATGACGACGGCCCGAAGCTCGGAAAGCCAGTTGCCGACAGCGCCGCGATCGAAGCGCTCAAGGATTTCGATCCATCGCGCGAAACGAAGTTCGTCGACGACGCAATTCGCGCGATAGTGAAGGCCTTGGGACCGGACGTTCCGGTGCTCGGCTTCGCCGCTGCGCCCTGGACGCTCGCGTGCTACTTGGTCGAGGGCAAGACGCGCGGTGAGCTGCCCACAATCAAGCGTATGATGTATACGGAGCCGGGGCTGCTGTACAGTTTGCTCGAAAAGATCGCGTGCGTCACTTCCTGCTACCTGAAAATGCAGCTCGAAGCAGGCGCCGCAGCCGTGCAAATTTTTGACACTTGGGCCGGAGAGCTTTCCGCACACGATTACGAGGTTTTCGAGCTGCCCGCCACGCAAAAGCTGATCAGTGACATTCATGCCGGGCCGGCCCCAGTGATTCTTTACGTTAAGAACGGCGCGCACTTGCTGGCCGCTCTGGCGCGAACGGGAGCTAACGTGTTGAGCGTCGATTGGCGAACCGATCTGGCCGAAGCGCGCGCGGAAATCGGCGCGAGTGTCGCTCTTCAGGGTAATGTTGACCCGACTATGCTCCTGAGCACAGAGGAGAGGATTGCATCCGTCGTGCGCGAAGCAATTTCGAAGACAAAAGGCACCGGGCATATTCTGAACCTCGGCCATGGAATTCTGCCCACCACGCCCGTCGAAAACGCCCGGGCGTTCGTTCGCTCAGCGCGCGAGTTTTCCGAGGCGAAGCCGAAACTGGCAGCCAATCGTGCTGAATAGCAAGATTCAAGGAATGACTTGATGGTGCAAACCGCCAACCAAATTCCCGACCTCGAAGTCAGCGAAGATTTCCTCGCAAAGTACAATCGTCCTGGCCCGCGATACACCAGCTATCCGACCGCTCCCGTCTGGAATGAGGATTTTCGACAGACGGATCTTGCGAGCTTCTACGCAACGGCGGAAGCCGCAGACACTCCCGTTTCGCTTTACATGCACTTGCCCTTCTGCGAGAGCTTGTGTTTATTTTGCGCTTGCAATGTGGTCATTCAGAAAGACAAGACCGCCGCGATTCCCTATTTGCAGTCGCTGAAATCGGAAATTGCCCACGTCAGCCGCGCCGTTTCCCACCGTCGTGAAGTTGTTCAGTTTCATTGGGGGGGCGGTACGCCTACTTATTTAAACCCTCCTCAGCTCGAGGATTTGTTTGGGTACACGCGCGAGCGATTCTCACTCGCGCGCGACGCGGAAATCGGCATCGAAATCGACCCGCGCGTCACTTCGGCCGAACACCTCGAAGTTCTGCGGAAAATCGGCTTCAACCGCCTCAGCATGGGCATTCAGGACTTCACGCCTCTCGTGCAGCAAACCATCCACCGTGTTCAGCCTTTTGAACTCACGCGCGACTTGATCGAGTCCGCTCGCTCCCTGGGATTCGACAGCATCAACGTCGACTTGATTTACGGTCTGCCGTATCAGACCGCCGCGTCTTTTTCTGACACGGCCGAAAAAATTCTGCAGCTTGCCCCCGACCGCATCGCCATGTTCAGCTACGCTCACGTTCCCTGGCTGCGCAAGCAGCAAGGTGCGTTTCAGGGCCATTTGCCTGAGGGCAGGGAGAAATTTCACATTTTCAAAGCCGGCGTGAGCAAGTTCACGGATGCTGGCTATCTCTACATCGGCATGGACCACTTCGCGCGGCCTTCCGATGAACTGGCTGTGGCACAGCGCGAGCGCACGCTCCATCGAAACTTCCAGGGCTACACGACCAAGGCTGGCGCGGATCTGTACGGCATGGGCGTTAGCGCCATCAGCAGCGTAGGTGCAGCTTACGCACAAAATCATCGCGTGATTTCGGAATATCAGTCTGCTGTCGAAGCTGGCGGAGCAGCCACCATGCGCGGGTATCGTCTGAATGACGACGATCTGCTCCGTCGCGCCGTCATCACGCGGCTTCTATGCCACGCTGTGATTCTCAAACCAGAAATTGAAGAGCAATTTCACATTGACTTTGACGACTATTTCTCGCGCGAGATCGGCGAACTCGCGCCGATGCGCGATGATGGTTTGGTTCTACTCTCGCCTGTGGAAATCCGCGTCACGCCACTGGGCCGGATTTTCATCCGCAACCTTGCCATGCCGTTTGACCGCTACCTGCGTGAACAAAAAATGGACGCGCGACCCCTTTTTTCGAAAACGCTCTAACGTGGCCGCCCGCCCATGAATCCTCGCCAGGTCATCGTCGTGGGAGCGGGAATCTCCGGCCTCGCCTGCGCGCTGCGCCTCAGGGAGCTCGGAGTCACCGTCCGCGTCTTCGACGCCGCCGAAAATCCCGGCGGCTTAATCTCCACCGTGCAGCACGAAGGCTTCTTGTTCGAGAGCGGACCTCAGAGCTTCCAGCTCACCTCGGAGCTCCGCGAGCTCATCCATTCCGCAGGCTGCGGTTCCGAACTGGTCGAAGCCGATCCCCGCACTCCACGCTACATTTTGCGCGGAGGGAAGCTGCGCCCCGCGCCGATGTCGCCGCCTTCCCTGCTGACCACTTCGCTTTTGGGCTTGAGCTCAAAAGTGCGCATCCTCAGTGAACCGTTCCGTCGATCACAGCCAGTCGCGGGAGATGAATCGTTCGCGGATTTCGTGCGCCGAAAATTTGGCACGGAGATTCTCGAGCACCTTGCCGGGCCGTTCGTCTCCGGCGTGTTCGCTGGCGACCCGGAAAAGCTGAGTTTGCGCAGCTCTTTTCCCTCGCTGGCCCTGTGGGAAGAAGAGTACGGCAGCGTGATACGTGGCGCGATGAAATCTCGCGGCCAGGGCGAGCACGTGCGACCCACGCTTGCTTCATTCAAGATGGGCATGGCCACACTTCTGAGAGCTATAGCCCAGGAACTTGGCGACGCCATCGCCAGCAGAGTAGCCGTCAGCTCGATTCAACATGGCCCGCAGGGCTGGATGCTTCGCTGTTCTGGCTCCGCAAATGCCGAAACGGTGTCGACAAGCGCTTTGGTGCTTGCAACGCCAGCTTACGCGGCCGCCAAGCTCGTCGCGCCGTCCGCTGAGGGCCTCGCGAAGACCCTCGCTGGAATCCCTTACGCTCCCGTCGCTGTGGTTGCCCAGGGTTACCGTCGCGAGCATGTTCGCCACGCGCTCAACGGATTCGGCTTTCTTGTGCCGCGCACAGAAAAGCTGCGCACCCTCGGTGTCACTTGGAACTCTTCTCTGTTTCCGGGCCGCTGCCCCGCAGACTCGGCCCTCATGACCTGCTTCCTCGGCGGCGCAACCGACCCGCAAATCTTGGCCTTAGATGACGGCCAAATCGCCAATCAAGTGCACCAAGACATCGGCAGAGTGCTGCAAATCAGCGCGCCGCCCGTCGCTCAGCATGTTTGGCGGCATAATCGCGCTTTGCCGCAATACAATCTCGGTCACGCGCAAAAAGTCGCTGCGATTCGCGACGATCTTTCTGCTCTTCGCGGGCTTTTCATTACCGGGAATTATCTGGAGGGGCCATCCATTGGAAGCTGTGTGTTGCAGGGATTTCGAACGGCGCAAGGCGTGCAAGACTATCTGTCTCGTTAGGGAAGGAGTGCGAACCAAACCCCGGGTTATTCCGCAACCGGCTTTCTGTATCTGTGGGCGAGCCGTATCTTCCGCCGCTCACCCGCCTCGTTCCAGCGTCGCCGGTCCTCGTCATTTTCCAGGATCAGCGGCGGAATCGAATGCCGCTGCATATTGGCATCGACGGCGACAAGAGTCAGATATGCGCTCGACGTGTGCAGCCGTTCGCGCGTCAGAATATTTTCCGAAAATACCTTTACGCCCACTTCCATCGAAGTATCAAAAACGCGATTGACGCTCGACTTCAGCACAATCAGGTCGCCGATGCGGATCGGATAGCGGAAATCCAGATAATCCACCGACGCCGTTACCAGGTAACTGCCCGCGTGGCGGTGTCCGGCGATCGCCCCGGCGATGTCGATCAGGTGCATCACGCGCCCGCCGAGCATATACCCCAGCGGATTTGCATCGTTCGGCAGCACCACCTCCACCATCTGCGACCGTGAGCCGCTGACTGGCTTTCCTGCCGGCGCCGCTTCGTCGTCTCTGGCCAACACAGCGCCCTTGGAATGCGCAACCACCTTCAAATCCGGCTTCTTTTTCAATGCAACCCCTCGATTGGAATTGGCGTTTACAAACTTCGGCTCTTATAATACGCCACATATGGGCGCGTCCCAAGCAGGCGCAAAGCGCAGGCAAATGCTCGAACAGTTCGTCGAGAAAAATCCCCGAGATGCCTTCGGCCGCTACGGTCTCGCGATGGAATGCATGAAAGAAGGAGACATCGGCGGGGCGGAAGTTCATTTCAAGAAGCTAATCACCGATCATCCCGATTACGTCGCCGCCTACTATCAATACGGGCGAATGCTCGCCGCCGAAAATCGCGCCGAGGACGCGAAAAAGATCCTCATCCAAGGCGTGTCCCGCGCGGAGCAAGCCGGCGATGCCCATGCCCAACAGGAAATGCAAGCCACACTCGACGAACTATCCTGAAAAATCGCGCTCGCTGCGCCTTCTTCTGCTGCTGCCCGGTTCGCTCACTTCTCCCGCCAGCACATTCGGGAGATTCTGTTATCCTAGGACGGTTCCGCTCAGATGAATCCCAAGCGCATTCCGCTCTTCCCGTTGGACGTCGTTCTGTTTCCAGGCTGCTCTTTGCCATTGCACATCTTCGAATCGCGCTTCAAGCTGATGATCCGCCGCTGCCTGAATATGAGACTGCAATTCGGCGTGATTCTTGCGCAGAAACGAGGAATGGCCGCCGTCGGATGCACCGCGGTGATTGTCTCGCTGGTGAAGCAGTATCCGGACGGCAAGATGGACATTCTCACCCGCGGCGAGACGCCTTTTCAGGTCAAGGAAGTCTTCGACGACAAACCCTATCTTGAGGCTGCAATCGAGTGTTTCGATGAGGCTTCTGAAGCCTATCCGTCTGCATCCAAGGAATTGACAGAGGCCTACGAGCAATGCCACTGGCTGCTATTCAATCGTGGACCGGAGACCCCGCGGAAAAAGGGTCGGCTCTCGCCTGCATATGCCATGGCCAGCTCACTTCCGCTGCCGCTTGAGCAAAAGCAATTGCTCCTCGAGAACCGCAGCGAAGCCGAAAGGCAGGAGCAATTGTTCGAACAGTTGAAGGAATGGTTGCCGCAGTTGGTTTATTTGAGCGAACGTCGCCAGCGCGCTCGCGGCAATGGCCATTCGCTCAATTAGTGGCAGCCGCGTTCTTCGGCAAAAATTTGCGCGCGCACCATTGGCCGGGCTTGAACGGCATTAGCGCGGACAGGCGCAGCGGACTATAATGGTGAGAGCGAACGGTCTGACGCAAATCTCCTCGTGTCGCACGAGGCGGAGGGGCGCACTCTAGAAAAGGGTTTCGATACAATGACCACAAAACCAACTTCGCTCAGCGAATTGCGAAGGAGCGAATGGAGCGAAAAGAAATTAGCGGCTCGCACCGTGAAGGACGAGCTTCGCGAAAACCTGCTGCGCAAGTTGCGCGCGGGCGAGGAACTCTTTCCTGGGATTCGCGGCTACGACGACACGGTGATTCCTCAAATCACCAACGCCATTTTGTCCCGGCACCATTTCATTCTTCTCGGCCTTCGCGGGCAGGCCAAGACGCGCATCCTCCGTGGCCTCGTAAACTTTTTGGACGCGGAAATTCCCGTCGTGGCCGGCTGCGAAATCAACGACAACCCATACCATCCGATCTGCCGCGCTTGCCGCGACCGCGCCAAAGCCGAAGGCGACGATCTGCCCATTACTTGGCTTTCACGCGAGCGCCGCTACGTCGAAAAGCTCGCCACTCCGGACGTGACGATCGCCGACATTATCGGCGACGTCGATCCCATCCGTGCCGCCAAAGGCGGCCGCGACCTTTCTGATGAACTGACCATCCATTACGGCCTGCTGCCCCGGGCCAATCGCGGATTATTTGCCATCAACGAGCTGCCTGACCTCGCTGGGAAAATTCAGGTTGGCCTCTTCAACATCATGCAAGAGGGGGATGTTCAGGTGAAAGGCTATCCAGTGCGCCTGCCTCTGGACGTTCTGTTGGTCTTCACCGCGAATCCTGAAGACTACACCGCGCGCGGGAAAATCATCACGCCGCTGAAAGATCGCATCGGCTCGGAGATTCGCACTCATTATCCTGCCACTCTCGAGGAAGGCATCGCCATCACCTCCCAGGAATCGTGGACCCGCCGCGACGGTCACGCCATCGAAATTCCGCCGTACATCCGCGAAGTAGTGGAGGAAATCGTTTTTCAAGCGCGTGAAGACAAGCGTGTCGACCGCCGCTCCGGTGTCAGCCAGCGACTGCCGATTTCATGCCTCGAAAACGTCGTCAGCAGCGCCGAGCAGCGCGCCGTCCGTAACGGCGAAAAAACGGCCGTAGCGCGCGTGGCCGACATCTACGGCGCCATTCCGTCCATGACCGGAAAGTTCGAGCTCGAATACGAAGGAGAGCTGCGCGGCGCGGAAAATATCGCTCGCGAGCTGATCCGCTCGGCTGTGGGAAAAACATTCACAAGATATTTCAGCGACGCGAATCTCCAATCCGTCGTTCAGTGGTTTGAATCCGGCGGTGAACTGAAATTTGCAGCGTCAGGCAAGACGGCCGAGCATCTCGCGGAACTCCGGAAAGTCGAGGGTCTTTTCGACCATGCCGCGGCTCTTGGTGTGAACGCGAAGGATGACCCTGGCATCCACGTGGCCGCCGCTGAATTTGTTCTCGAAGGCCTCTGGGCCCACAAACGTATCAACCGCAGCGAGGAACGCGGATTCTTCGCCGAACCGCGCAAGGTCCCCGAGCCGCGTGAAGCCCAGAGCAGAATGCCGCGCCGCCAGTTCAATTAGAAAGGAGAGCTGCGATGAATGCGCCGGCGAAGCCGCTGTTTGCTCAAACTTGGTTTAACGCCTTCCGCTCCATCCTCTATGCCTCCGGTTTCATAGCGTTCTTCGCTTGGATCGCGCTGCAGCTTCGCGTCTGCGACCGCAACCTCAGATTCACCCTGCCCGCCGCGACCGTCGCGCTCGGTTTAGTCCTGATGCTCGCCGGTGCGGCCCTCGCGCTTCTTTGCATCGCCACCTTTGTGGTTCGAGGGCGCGGCACGCCCGCGCTTTTTGATCCGCCGCGCCGATTCGTCGCCTTCGGGCCGTATTGCTACGTCAGAAATCCGATGTATATCGGCGGCCTCGCCCTGCTGCTCGGGCTGGCTTTTTATCTTCGGTCGATTTCCATCCTGTTGATGGCCCTCGTCCTCATGCCGGCGTGCCATTTGCTAGTGGTGCTTTACGAAGAGCCCATCCTCAAGCGCAAGTTTGACGGCCCGTACGAAAACTATCTCGCCACGGTAGCGCGCTGGCTCCCGCGCATCCCCGGCACCGGCTCTGCGCCTTTCTCGTCATGAAATACGTCCGCTACAAGAAGCACTCCGGGCAAGAAGCCGATGACATCGACTTGCAGGAATTGATGAATCGCCTCTCTGATTTCTTGCTGCAGAGCGGCTTCGCCTCGCAATACTATGGCTTTCAGGAGATGGACCCGGAGCGCTCCATGGAGCAGCTCCGCCAGGCCATTCTGCGCGCGCTGGAGGAGGGCGATCTTCTGCCTCCGGAAATGATGGAGCAGCTTCTCGAGAATCCTGACCTGGACCAAAACCAGAAGCTTCGCGACCTGGTCGACCAGTTGATCGACCGCCTGACGCAGGAAGGCTACGTTTCACCGCAGCCGCCGCATGTCACTCCGCCTCCGCAACAAACTCCCGGCGGGCAGGCCAGCGCTCCCGGCAAGCAAGAAGTCCACGCGCGCTTCGAAATCACGGACAAAGCTCTCGATTTCCTGGGATTCAAAACCTTACGCGATTTGCTCGCCTCGCTTGGCAAAAGCAGCTTTGGCCGCCACGACACGCGCGACCTCGCAACCGGCATCGAAGCCAGCGGCGCCTCCAAACCCTATGAGTTCGGAGACACTCTGAACCTCGACATTCCCGAGACCCTCTTCCATGCCCTGCGCCGTCAAACCGCCGCAGACTCCCCCACTTTCCCTCTCAACATCGACTATCAGGACTTGATGGTCCACCAGTGCGAGTATCACAGCTCCTGCGCCTCTGTGCTGATGCTCGACTGCAGTCACAGCATGATTCTTTACGGTGAGGACCGCTTCACCCCCGCCAAGCGCGTGGCGCTCGCGCTCTCGCACCTGATTCGCTCGCAGTATCCCGGCGATTCTCTGCACTGCGTCCTTTTTCACGATAGCGCCGAGGAAATCCCCCTCGGCAAACTGGCCCGCGTGCAGGTCGGGCCCTATTACACCAACACGCGCGAAGGCCTTCGCGTCGCGCAGCGCATTCTGAACCGCCAGAAAAAAGACATGCGCCAGATCGTCATGATCACCGACGGCAAACCCTCTGCGCTCACACTCGAAGACGGCCGTATCTACAAGAACGCCTTCGGGCTTGATCCTCTCGTTGTCACGCAGACGCTCGAAGAAGTTGCGAAATGCCGCCGGGCCGGCATCCTGATCAATACTTTCATGCTCGCCAGCGATTACAGCCTGGTGCACTTCGTCCAGAAAGTGACCGAGCTCTGCCGCGGAAAAGCCTACTTCACTACCCCGTATAACCTCGGCCAGTACCTGCTCATGGATTACCTGCAGAAGAAGACGAGGCACATCCACTAAAGAACGCACTCGTTTTGTGCATCGCGCGGCGCCTTGTTACAATCAAATGAACGGACAATTAGCTTAGAGTTTCTATTCTCGTTGGTTTTGGGAGGCAAGATTATGCAGACGGTTCAGGCCGGAAGACCGGCCCCGACATTCGCGCTCGGCAGCGTCAGCGGACAGAACTATGCTCTCGCCGATGCGCTGAAGAAAGGACCGGTTCTGGCAGCCTTCTTCAAAGTCAGTTGCCCGGTCTGCCAGTTCACTTTCCCTTTTCTCGAACGCCTCTACGAAGCCTACGGAGACGCGAAGGTGAGCTTCTGGGGCATTTCTCAGGATAAGGCCGCGGACACCCGCGAGTTCCTGAACGAATTCGGCGTGAAGTTTCCTTCTCTGATCGATGCCGACGGCTACAAAGTCTCGAAGCAGTACGGCCTGACCAACGTGCCCTCAATTTTCCTCATTCAACCCGATGGCACAGTTCACACCGCCTCGGTCGGCTTCACCAAGCGCGACCTGGAGACCATCGGTGCCGAACTCGCCAAGGTCTCCGGAAAAGCGGCGCAGTCTGTCTTTCTTCCCGGTGAAAAAGTTCCCGATCACCGTCCTGGTTGAGGTTCGAAAGGCTAGGTTCCGTCGGAACCTGAGAATCCATCAGAAGGAATCTTCTTCGAGTAGCCGTTTCTTGTGTTTGGGAGGCTTGCGCCGCTGGTCGGCGATCACACGCGCCGGAGGCGGCGTTCCGGCATTCTCGCGCGCGATTCGCCGAGCCTCTGTTCCCTTCTCAAACTTCGGCCTTCGTTTCCGCGTCATGGTTCCCTAAAATCCTTACGGCCCTCGTGAATTCAGTTTACGAAGAGCGACGCAAAGTGTAAATAATCATTGCGGAGAAAGAACCCGTGCGCAGTGACGAAAAGTCCAACCGCAAGCCATCCTTTGTGCAAAGAAAACTCCGCGGCTTTTTCACTTCGCTCACGCTGATTCTCTTCGTCGCTCTGGGCCTGCGCGTCGCTTTCACCTGGAACTACGTCGGCAGAAACTCCCATCAAGCCCTGAGCGTTATTCCTTTCATGTTCGAATCCTCCAACATCGCTGTTTCTCTCGCCCAGGGCCACGGATTCGCGTCTCCGTTTCGCGTCCCCACCGGCCCGACGGCGTGGATGACTCCAGTCTATCCCGCCCTTCTCGCGGGCGTTTTTCGTGTCTTCGGCACCTACACTTTCGATTCCTACCTCGCCGCGGTTGGCCTGAACATTCTGTTCACAACCCTGGCGTGCATACCCATTTTCTTCGCTGGTAAACGCATCGCCGGCACTGGGCTCGGCGCCAGCGCTGCAGGGCTCTGGGCCGTCTTTCCCAACGCTATACTTCTCACTTTCGAAAGCATGTGGGACGCCTGCCTTTCGGCCCTCCTCGCCGCTATTATCTTCTGGGCCACGCTTGCCCTCGCCGAATCTTCGCGCCCGCGCGACTGGATTGGCTATGGCCTTCTCTGGGGCCTCACGCTGATGACCAACCCCACGCTTGCTTCGCTTCTGCCCTTCCTGCTTATCTGGCTTGCCTATCGCGCTCCTAAGGAAAACCGTGGGTTCCTCGCGCTGCCGACCATCGCCCTCGGCGTCGCGTTGCTCTGCTGCGTCCCCTGGACCATGCGCAACTACTCCGTCTTCCACAGATTTGTGCCGCTTCGCTCTGTCCTGGGACTGCAGCTCTGGCTTGGGAATAATCCCCAGGCGAAACCCCCATGGCTCGGCAATCTTCACCCCATCAACGATTCATCGGAACGTGAGAAATACATCGAGATGGGCGAAATCGATTACATGCGTGTGAAACAACGCGAGGCCTTCCGCTACATCGAGACTCATCCGCTCCGCGAACTCTCGCTTTTCGGCGAGCGCTTCGTTTCCATCTGGTCGGGCGGCACGTCCACTCCTCTTCGCGACTTCGAAAGCAACGATTCCGCGTGGTTCCGCTACGTCTTGCTCTTCAACCTTCTCTCCGGGATTGGCGCGTTGCTCGGGATTATGCTTCTCGCGTCTCGACGTAGCATCTACGCGTTTCCTCTCGCCGTTTTTCCCGTCATTTTCCCCTGCGCCTACTACGCTACCCTCGCCCTTCCACGCTATAGCCTGCCCATGGAACCCGCCGTCCTTCTGCTGACAGCGATTGCCATCGCCGGAATCTTCCGCCTCGCACAGTTTTCAAATCGCTCAGAAACACGGCCGGAGTTAAGTGGATAGGAAATACGAGTAGGAGTGTAATGCGCTAAAGCTTGTTCAGCCCGTCCAACGCGGCCACTTTGTAGGCTTCCGCCAAGGTCGGATAATTGAAGACGGCGTCCCGGAAGTAATCGACTTTCCCTCCGTAAGAAAGCACTGCCTGCCCGATGTGAATAATTTCCGTGGCTCGCTCGCCAATCGCATGCACTCCCAGCAACTCATGCGTGTTGCGCTCGAAAAGGAGCTTCAGCATTCCGTTCTTGTCCCCGAGCATCATGCTTTTCGCCAGCTCCGCATACTTTGCGATTCCCACTTCATACGGGACCTTCTTCGCTGTCAATTGCTCTTCCGTTTGTCCCACCATCGAAATCTCCGGGATGGTATAAATGCCGTAAGGAAAAAGCTCCGGCATATGTGCGAACGGCACACCGAACATATGGCAACTCGCCAGCCGCCCTTGCTCCATGGACGTGCTCGCCAGCGCCGGAAAGCCGATCACATCGCCTACGGCATAAATGTGTGGTACGGAAGTTTGCAGTGACTGATTCACGGATAGCCGCCCTCGCGAGTCCGCTTGCAATCCCGCCGCCTCGAGGTTCAACTGATCTCCATTCGCCTGGCGTCCTACCGCATATAGCAACATTTCCGCTGCTACTCGTTTTCCGCTTTCGAGCTCGGCGAAGACCCGGTCGCGCTGCTCGTCGATGCCCACCCGGGTCACCTTTTCTCCCAGGCGAAACGTCATGCCGGCTTGCCGCAAGTGATAGCACAACGCCTCGATAATCTCGCGGTCGACAAAGTCCAGAATCCCTGGCCGCTGATCAATCAGCGTCACTTCCGTACCCAATGTCGCCAGGAACGACGCATACTCGATCCCCACCACGCCCGCCCCGACTACAATCGCCTCCCGTGGCAGGCCATTCATTCCCGGAAGCTGGTCCGTGTCGATTACCCGTTTCCCATCGCAGACGATCTCCGGAGTATGCGCAGGGCGCGTTCCGCAAGCGATCACGATGTGCTCGCCGCGCAGCGTCACCGGTTGTTGAATGAGCGATTCCACTTGCACTGTATGTGGATCCGCAAAGCGCGCAGCGCCCTCGAACACGGCAATGCGATTGCGCTTCAGCTGCGCTTGGATGACGGTGGTCTCCCGCGAAATGATCGATTGCACCCGGAACGCCAGGCCCTGCACCGAAACGTCCGTCTTGTCCTGTCCGTTATTGCTGTAGGGCACCGCCTCTGTGAAGGCTTTCAAATGAAGAATCGCTTCGCGCAGCGTCTTGCTCGGAATCGTCCCCGTGTGCACGCACACGCCGCCAATCATCTGATTGCGATCGACCACCGCAACGCGCTTGCCGAGCTTCGCTGCGGCGACCGCCGATTTCTGCCCCGACGGCCCCGAGCCGATGACCACCAGATCAAATTCCGAAAGGCCCATGCGCCAAGCCTACCGCCCCCCTGAATTCTGTGGAATTAAAATTCGGTTACACATTGCTTAACGAAGAACCTTGCGACTTTGCTGCTCGAAACAGTCACGTTTTGCTCGAAGATTTGAACGTACAGCACATTCCCAGCGCATAGCTAAGTGCCGGGGCCGCTTATGCCGATTGTTGAAGTCGTGTTACGGAACTACCGCCCCGGAGTTTTCGGAGTCGTAGAAGGGGTAGACGCTGGTGGACCGCTGGCTGCAACCGGCCTTGGCGCGCTCACACCGGCCACGTCCGAACCCAATCCCATTTTCTGCAAACTGAGCGCATCGAGCTTCCCTGTGGGCGGCAAGCCGTTCGCTTCCTGGAAACGTCGCAGCGATGCCTGCGTGCCGGAATCCCATTTGCCTGTTGGGTCCCCTGGGTAGTATCCACCGCGCTGCAATGCCGCTTGGATCTCCTGCGTGCGCTGGACCGAAGGGGCCTTAGGCAGGATGACGTGATGCCGGATTCGCCGGCGGCGCCTATGCGTAGGGGTTTTGTACGCAGCGTTTCGCAAACGCGCCTTGTGTAACTCACCGGCCGCCTTAGTCTTTTGTGCTTTACGGCTTTTTGCTTGCGTCTGTTGTCCGGACGCCGCGCGCACTCCGCTCGGCCCGAAGCACAACGCCACTGCCGCCAGCAAAAGGACTAGTACGCTTCGGCTCGCGAGCTTCCGCCGGATTTGCATCTGCTTCTTCACTCCTTGCTTCATTTCTCGAGCTGCGGAATCGTTCCGGTCCTGAACACGGTGAATTGCTGGCCCGTGCCGTCGGGATGGATTACCTTGAACAGCACATCCTCACCAGGCTTTAGTGTGGCGATTTCCCGCTTGTAGTCCTCAACGTTGTTGATAGCGGCGTGATTGATTTCCACAATCACGTCGCGCTCCAGAAAATTGGCGTCTTCAGCAAAGCTCGCTGGGTCCACGCCTGTAACAATCACTCCCGTCTGCGTCGCGCTCATTTGCAGCCGCTTCGCTACCTCCGGCGTCAGCGTTTCCACGTGCAGCCCAAACGTCGAGGGGGCCTCTTCTACTCCTGCGGAAACCTGCTGTTCGTTTCCGGCATCTTCGGGGAAAGTCTTCGCCATGTCCGCCACGCCTACTGACGCATTCGCGGTCTTCCCGTTATGCATGAACGTCAGCTCCACGGAATGCCCGATGGGCGTCTGCACAATGGGGTCAATCAAGTCTGCGCTTACCCGCACGGGCCGACTGTTCACTTGGGTAATCACGTCGCCGGGCTGGATCCCCGCCTTCGCCGCCGGCCCTCCTGGCGTCACGTATTCCACAACCACCCCATACGGCGCACCCAACTGCTTGTGCAGCAGCGCGTCGTGAACCTGGTCCTCTTGGAATCGAATCCCGATGGACCCACGCGTCACCCGCCCGGTCGTCACCAATTGGTTGTAAACGCCGATCGCTGTGTTCGACGGCAGCGCGAATCCCACGCCCTCAAACCCACGGCTTCCCGTATAAATCGCCGTGTTAACTCCGATCACTTCGCCTGCCAGGTTTACCAGCGGCCCCCCGGAATTCCCCGGGTTGATGGCCGCATCGGTCTGGATGAATTCCTGAAACTGCGAAGTCCCGATTTCCATTCCTGATCGGTCTTTTGCGCTAACGATTCCAGCCGTTACCGTACCATTCAGTGAAAACGGGCTACCGAATGCCAGCACCCAGTCGCCGACCTTCACGCCATCCGAATTCCCCAGTCGCGCCGTCGGCAGCGGGCGATCCGCATCAATTTTGATTACCGCCAGATCAGTTTGCTTATCCACGCCGATAACCCGCGCCGTGTAGTGCGTCGGATCGCCATCCACTGCGACTTGGATTTTCGTGGCGCCATCGATCACGTGATCATTGGTCAGAACGTATCCCTTCTTGTCCACAATGACGCCGGAGCCCAAGCTCTTTTCCTCTTCCGGGCCTTGCGCATCTGGATTCTGCTTGAAGAACTTGTTGAAGAAATCCTGGAAGGAATCCTGCCCTCGTTTGTCCGGTGTGCCCTTTGGCGTTCCAAACACTTGTGTCGTCGAGATGTTCACCACCGCCGGCTCGACGTGCCCCACAATATTCGAGAAACTGCTCGACAAATTCACCGGGTCGGGAATGGCTATCAACGCCGGCGCCGCGTCGCTGACGGCCCGCTTCGCCGCCACGTGGCCCGGGATCAATGTTCCAATGATGATGCCCAGCCCCAAGGTTAAAACCAGCAGCACGCTGGCGAAAATCTTCCGATGCCGAATCCACGCCACCAATTCCTGGAACTGAATGCCCATTATGCTGCTCCCTTCAACCCTGCCTTTTCTCGATGTCAGGCTGAAAATAGGATTATAGCACCGGCGGTTGCAGTTGCCCCGCTCCAATCACTAATTCTCGTTGGCTTCGTCGCTCGGTGTCACCTGTCCGCGGGTACAGCCATGCCTTAGTCTCCACTCGTAACCAACTTCGAGTTCCGTATGAGAGTGCAGACGCACGCCTTACCGCGTTTGGAGCGAGGTTTCTTGAACTCCTGAGGATACAGCCATTAACACGACTGCGCGTCGGCCGCTGGGAACCGACGCGCAGCAAATCTCCGTTTCTGCTTCGGACGAATGGAAGCAGATGCCGCGTGCCGCGCCTAAGCGGATCGGCGAGCGAACAAGCTAGCCCTGCCAACCCGGTCAAGAGCAGCAGCCACGACCTTGGTTCAGGAGTGGCACCGGGGGAATTGACCGTGACGGTGAACGACCCGGTGTTGTTATACCAGCCGAAACCGTCGACCGTGGCCAGGTAAAGCGTCGTGGCGCCCGCTGGCACCACAAAGCTCTGTACTGACCCCGTACCCGTGCCCGTCAGCCCGTCGCCGATGAATAAAAGCTGCTGCAACGCTGGGGATAGGCTAGCGAAATTTGTACCCACACCACCTGAGCCGAAATTGATGGAAGCGGGCGCTGGCAACACCGCGCCGCCGGGGCCGAGGAAAAGCCCGACCAAAGCGTCCACCGGCACGTTCGTGAACCCGGCGATATTGTTGATCTCTTCGAATCCTGCTTCGTACGCGGACGTAGTAATCAAGAAGCTCGCATTACCGTCCGGGGGATCCGTTGGAGTACCACCGTACCGGCATCCTGCACTTTAGATAGCTCGCACATTCATCCCCCACTGTCCACGCGTCGCGGTCCGCTCCGTGACCGTGTGTGCCGCCATAAGCTTGCAATTCGCCCTGGCCTGCGTTACTCTCGCGCTACTGTGCGACCTGGGTTATCACGGCTCCTTCTCCTCTCTGCCAGTCTGCTCGTTCTTGCCGCAACATCCTTGGCCCAAACGCAGCCACCTGAGTCCGCCGCGGCCGCCGCCAAACAGGCCCCTGCCGCTTCACCACCGCCCAACTATTCCAACGAGGGCTCCGTCATCGAGCAAGCACGCACTTCATTCAGATTTGAAAACGACGGTTCTGGCGAAGAAATCCAGTACGGTAGGATTCGCGTCCAGACTCCCCAAGCTGTGCAAGCCTTTGGGCAGCTGGTTTTCACTTACTCAGCAGCCAGCGACAAAATCTCCGCCGACTTCGTCCGCGTCCATAAACCGGACGGCCATCTGGTCACGGCAGGTCCCGACGCGATCCAGGATCTCAGCTCTCCCGTCGAGCGCGTTGCGCCGATGTATACGGACATTCGGCAGATGCACGTCACCGTGCCCGACCTCAACGTCGGCGACATCCTCGAATATCAGATCCATAGCGTCACCATTCACCCGTTGGTACCAGGGCAGTTTTTTGCTCAATGGAACGCTTCAAAAGAAGTCATCACTCTCGATGAGACCTTTGAAGTCAATCTTCCTCGCACCCGCCAGCTTCACCTCAAAACTTCGAACGGCGTCCTCGCTCCCAACATCAAGGATCAGGGCGATCGTCGCATCTATACATGGCACTCGTCGTTCACGAAACGTCCCGATGATTCCGACGACGACAAGAAGAAAAAACAAGAAGAGCCAAAGCTTCCCGACGTTCAGGTTTCGACTTTCACAGACTGGGAGCACTTGGGCCAGTGGTACGCCGATCTGCAAAAACCTCGCGCTGCCGTTTCCGATCCTGTCCGCGCCAAGGCAGAGGAGCTTGTCAAGGGTCTTTCAACTCCGGACGACAAGGCGAAAGCCATCTACGATTACGTTTCCAGGAATATTCGTTACGTCAGCCTATCCTTTGGTCTGGGCCGATACCAGCCGCACTCCGCTGCCGACGTGCTTTCCAATCAGTACGGCGACTGCAAAGACAAGGCCACTCTTTTTGAAGCCCTGCTCGCCGCCGAGAATATTGAATCTTATCCGGCGTTCATTAACTCCCAGCGTAAGGTCGACCCGGACATGCCTTCGCCAGGTCAGTTCGACCACGTTATCAACATCGTCGTCCTCGACGGCAAGCCTCATTGGGCTGATACCACTCCCGGGGTCGCTCCCTTTGGCCTCCTGCTGCCACCGCTACGCGATAAGCAAGCGCTTGCTGTGCCGCCTTCTGGACCTGCTGCACTGCAAAAGACTCCTGTGGACCCGCCTTTTACCCCTGCAACCACCATTTCCGTCGACGGCCAAATTGACTCGTTCGGCCGCCTTCAGGGTAAGTTATCGATTTCAGATAGCGGAGAGTTCGCCGTCCTCATTCGCTCTGCTCTGCGCCTCGTTCCGCAGGACAAGTGGCAGCAAATGGCCGACCGCTTGGCGCAGGGGTTGCTCGGAAACGAAGCCGCCAAGACCACCAATCCTCATTTCGCCAATGCGGAAAATATCGATGAACCGCTGCTCTTCACCACGCAGTTCTCTGAGCCGAACTTCCTCGATATGTCGCGCAAAGAGGTCGACATCCGAGTGCCGTTTGTCGCCATCACCCCCAATGACATCGACAAGCCTGACAAAGACACCACGGATCCACTGAAAATCGGCTCCATTCTGAGCGACAAGGAAATCTGGAAGATTACGCTCCCTTCGCAATTCTCAGCGACGCTCCCCATACCGGTGCACGTTACGCGCGACTATGCTGGTTACGAATCGTCCTACTCCTCAACCGCTGACACTGTAACGGTCGAACGCGATTTGACGCTCCGAAATGCAGAGCTTGCGTCCTCTCGCTATGACGATTGGGAGGCTTTTCGCAATACCATCATCGGCGATAAGAATCAGAGTATCCAGCTTACCAACACATCTCCCGGCAACGGTTCGATTCCCTCAGCAGCCTCCGCTGACGATGTCTACAATGCCGCCGCCGACGCAGAGCGCAGTCACAACTACCTGCAAGCGGCCACACTCTATGCCGCTGCAGCAGCAAAGGACCCTGACCGCGATGGCATCTGGGGCACGCTCGGGCATGTCTACCTTGAAGCCGAAGATTACAAGGACGCTGTTCCAGCGCTGCAGCAAGCAATCTCAAAGAACGCCTATGATCAATATGCTTACAACAATCTTGGCTTGGCCTATCGAGGCCTTGGCCGCTACGATGACGCCATCACGCAATTCCAAAAACAAATCGAAGTCAACCCTCTCGACCAGTACGCGCACGCCAATCTCGCCAGCGTTTATCTCCAGCAGAAAAAATACGACCCGGCCCAAAAGGAATATCAAACCGCTCTCAAGATCACGCCGAATAATTTCAATCTTAACGTCGGATTGGGAACCGCCGACCTAGGATTGCATCAGGACGAGGCCGCGCTCGCTGCTTTCCACGTCGCCCTGGAAAAACTGCCGTCTCCCATGACCTGGAACAACGTCGCCTACTACCTGGCCGACAACAATTCCCATCTCGACCTGGCCGAGCAATATTCCGAGAATTCCATTCACGCCGTCGAAGCACAGCTACTCGCCGCTTCGCTCGACACGGTTGGCCCTGCACAGGCGGGGCTAGTTCAAACCATCGCGACCTTTTGGGACACCATGGGCTGGATCAAATTCAAACAAGGAAACCTGAAGGCTGCCGAAGACTACATCCAGGCAGCATGGATGCTTGATGATCGCTCCGACATGGGCGATCATCTCGGCCAGATTTACGAGAAGGAAGGCCGCCGCGAAGACGCCGGTCGTGCCTACGCGCTCGCACTAACCTACCCCAGCCCGCCGGTTGAGACGCGTGGCCGCCTCGCTGCCCTGGTCGGCGAAAAGCATGTCGATAAGCAAATCGACGCAGCGCGCTCGAGTCAGCGCCGTTCCATCACTCTTCCCAATCCGCAGAAGATTAGCGCCAGCGCCGAGTACTGGGTTTTGCTCTCGTCTTCGACGCCGACTCCCGGCGCACCCGTCCCTGCGCAGCCGGCTGCCGACGCCAAATTCATCACCCTGGACGAAAATCCCAAAAGTACCTCCAAACCGGCTGTTCCAGACAAAGTTACCGACGAAAAAAACAACGACAAGCTGCGCGACGTCTTCCGCGACTATGCCAGCATGCTTCGCAACGCAAAGTTCCCCTACTTGTTTCCACAGAGCGAGTCCGGCAAGATTCTTCTGCGCGGCGTGCTCTCTTGCGACACGATTAAACAACCGTCCTGCTCTTTTGTTGCGTATCCAGCGGAACAAACCCTGCGCTTATCCCTCGCTTCATCCGCCCTGTCTGGGCAATGAATCGCTGTGCCCGTCAAGGTCGATTCGAATGCAACACTTTTCGACGCTGCCACATTCTGCCTTCCCGCCCCTTGCCCAGCTCTCCGTCCTTCGGGGTAGTTACAGTTCAAATACTTCTGGCGTCTCGTTGCCGCCGCATTCCGATTGTGCCAAGATAACCGCGAAGGGGGCTGTTTCGCTTATGGCTCGCGCAAATCCCACGCACGCTTCCACTGCGACCTTTGTCCGCGACTACGACCCGTTTGCCCGCGGAAGTTTTCCCGTGGGTGTGCGCACCATCGAGATTCGTGATGAGGCGCGCGACCGCCTCTTCCCTTGCGAAATCTGGTATCCCGCTGCGTCGGGCCATGCCGGCCGGGACCTCACGCCGGCAACCCAGGACGTTTTCACCTTTCCTTCGAGCGACACTCCACGGCGCCAAGCCGCGGTACGCGACGCCGCCCCGGAGCACGGGACTTATCCGCTGATTCTTTTCTCCCATCACAGCGGCGGGCATCGCCGTGCCGCCACTTTTCTGACTACCCACGTGGCTAGCCACGGGTATCTTGTCGCCGCCCTCGATCACTCGGAGATCGTTGCTCCTGAATTGATGCGCAAGGACGGCGAAACTCCCGAGCGGGTCGCCGCGCGAATCCAGGGGCTTATTTCCAGCCGCGTGCCCGATATTCGCTTTCTTCTCGACTATTTGCTCGCCGAGCCTTCCCCGCTCCCAGAAGCCGCTATCGATCCGTCGCGCGTCGGAATCGTCGGACACAGTTTCGGTGGTTGGACTGCGCTCGCCGCGCCCGAGGCCGATCTGGGTATCCGTGCCGTGGTCGCCCTCGCTCCTGGCGGAGCTTCAAATCCACGCCCCGGCATTCTTCCTCTCGTGCTCACGTTCGCCTGGGGCCGCGACGTCCCCACCCTATACCTCGTCGCCGAGAACGACGTTTCGCTTCCTCTCTCTGGCATGTACGAACTCTTTGAGAAAACGCCCGCAACAAAACGAATGTTCGTTCTGCATCGCGCCGACCATCTCCACTTCGTCGACAACGTCGAGCAGGAGCACGAAAAAATTCGCACCATGCAATGGCCGCCGGCGCTTGCCTGGATTCAGCAGGAAATGAAGCCGATTGCCGAACTCTGCTCCGGCGAGCAGGCTCACTCATTCATTTGCGGGCTGACCCTCTGCCACTTAGACGCCTTTCTCAAACAGGATGTCCGCGCCAGCCGCTTTCTGGCCGCCGATGTCGAGGCGGAACTTACCTCCCGCTCGATCTCCGCCGCCGCGCACCGCCCTGGCTCGGACCTCCGCCCCTAACAATTCGCCCTCCTTTGTGCTACGCTTTTGGTGTTAATGCTTTGTAACTTTTTGGAGGCAGCACCGACGGTGGTCTGGGAAGAATGCTCTAATCGGCCGGCGCCCTTTTTCTTCCAATCCGTCGCAAGCGTTTGGGCAAATTCTAATCGCCAATCCCCAGAATTAGAAAATAAGCTAAGCCACACAAAACAAAGCACAAATCAATTTCTAATCGCCAATTTTGGCGCCTTTCTTGGGGCGTGCGCATGCCCGCGTTAACCCTCTACGAAAAGATCTGGAACGCGCACGTCGTGCGCGAAGTACCCGGTCAGCCCTCGCTGATTTACATCGACCGCCACCTGATCCACGAAGGCACCTCCCCTCAGGCGTTCGCGGGACTGAAAGCCGCAGGCCGCAAAGTCCGCCGCCCGGAACTGACCTTTGCCGTGATGGACCACTCCGTTTCCACCAAGAATCGCGACTTGCCTGTCCTCGACGCCGACGCCGACGGCCAGTTCAAAGCCCTGGCGAAAAATTGCGCCGAAACTGGCGTGCGCCTCTTCGACATGCACAGCCGCAACCAGGGCATCGTGCACATCATCGGCCCGGAACTGGGCATTACGCAGCCCGGTTTCACCATCGTTTGCGGGGACAGCCACACTTCCACCCACGGCGCGATGGGCGCGCTGGCCTTCGGCATCGGCACCAGCGAAATCGAGCACGTGCTCGCCACCCAGTGCCTCTCGCAATTCAAATCGAAAACCACGCGCATCGAAGTGAAAGGAAAACTTGGCGGCGGCCTCGCCTCCAAAGACATCATCCTCGCCATCATCGGAAAACTGGGAATCGCCGGCGGCAACGGCCACGTTTTTGAATACACCGGCGAAGCCATTCGCGCTCTCTCCATGGAAGCGCGCATGACCATCTGCAATATGTCCATCGAAGGCGGCGCGCGCGCCGGAATGGTCGCGCCCGACGACACTACGTTCGCCTATCTCGAAGGTCGCCCGTTCGTGCCGCGCGGAAAAGAATTTCAGAGGCTCGTCGAGCACTGGAAGACGCTGCCCTCCGATCCCGGAGCGAGATTCGACGAAACCGTCGAACTCGACGCTGCGAAGCTCGCGCCGCAAGTCACTTGGGGCACGAATCCCGGCATGGTCACCGACGTGACCCAGCGTGTGCCCGACCCCGCTTCCTTCGCGAATGACGTAGACCGCAAAGCCGCCGAGCGCGCCCTCGTTTACATGGACTTGAAGCCCGGGACGCCCATCACCGACATTACCCTCGACCGCGTTTTCATCGGCTCCTGCACGAATTCACGCCTCGAAGATTTGCGTCTCGCTGCGAAACTCGTCGCCGGCCAGCACGTTTCGAAATCCCTCAAACAAGCGCTCGTCGTTCCCGGTTCGCGCCGCGTGAAAGCACAGGCGGAAGCCGAGGGCCTCGACAAGATCTTCCGCGATGCCGGATTCGAATGGCGCGACGCCGGATGCAGCATGTGCATCGGCATGAATGACGACGTTCTTCAGCCGCACGAACGTTGCGCCAACACCTCGAATCGCAATTTCGAAGGGCGCCAGGGCAAAGACGGCCGCACGCATCTCGTCAGCCCGCTAATGGCCGCCGCCGCAGCCATCGAGGGCCATTTCGTCGACGTTCGCAAATGGCGCAACGGCCGCGAGTCGAATTGACGGTGCGAAATGACTCTACTCCTGATCGTTGGGATAGCAGGAATGGC
>JASHQB010000345.1 GCA_030037775.1 Candidatus Acidiferrales bacterium | reverse complement strand
TTCAACGGCGGCGTCGAAAAAGCCTATCCCGGCGAAGAGCGCATCCTCGTCCCCTCGCCCAAAGTTCCCACCTACGATTTGCAGCCCGAAATGTCCGCCGCCGGCGTCACCGACGCCGTCGTGAAAGCCATCAACAAAGGCGATTTCGACGCCATCATCATGAATTTCGCCAATGCCGACATGGTTGGCCACACCGGCAAACTCGAAGCCGCGATCAAGGCCGTCGAAACGGTCGACGAATGTCTCGGCCGCATTCATTCCGCACTTGCTCCTCGCGGCGGCGCGTGGATCATCACCGCCGACCACGGCAACGCCGAAACGATGATCGATCCTGTCACCGGTGGCCCGCACACCTATCACACCACCAATCCCGTGCCCCTCATTTTGCTCTGCGAAGACAATCAGGCGCGCCTGCGTCCCGGCGGCTCGCTGCGCGATATTTCGCCAACCCTTCTCGGCGTCCTCGGCATCCCCGCGCCAAAGGAAATGACCGGCCACGACCTGCGCGCCCCATCCCGATGAAACGCACAACGCCCGAAGAAACCAAGCTGGTCATCTGCGTCTGGCACAAATTCACTCTTTGGCAGCCGCCCGCCCACTTTGCCGCGAGCATCCGCCGCCGCTGGCCCGCAATGCACGTCCTGCAATTGCCGACCTACGACCATGTCCTCGACGAATTGCCCGACACGGACATCCTCGTCGGCTTCTCGCTCCGCCCCGAACAGTTCGCTCAAGCCAAGAAATTGAAATGGATTCACGCCACCGCTGCCGGCGTCGGCCAGCTCATGTATCCCGAGCTTCGCCGGAGCGCCATCGTGCTCACCAACGCGCGCGGCATTCACTCCGTCCCCATGTCCGAACACATCCTCGGCATGCTCATCGCCATGGCCCGCCGCTTTCCAGACGCCTTCCGTTTCCAGCAGGCCGCCCACTGGGCCCAGCAGGAGATCTGGGACGCACGCCCCGCGGAATTGAACGGCAAAGTTCTCTTGATCGTTGGTTTCGGCTCCATCGGACATGCCCTCGCGCGCCTTCTGCAGCCCATGGGTATGCGCATCTGGGGAATGACTCGCTCCGGCCGAGGCGACGCGGAGCTCGTCGAACGCATTCTCCCTGCCGCGGAACTTCACGCCGCGTTGCCGCAAGCCGACTTCGTCATCCTCGCCGCTCCGGAGACTCCCGACACGCGCCAAATGATCGGCGCGCGCGAACTGGCGTTGATGAAACCCACCGCCTATTTTTTCAATGTCGCGCGCGGCACGCTCGTCGACCAGGACGCGCTCATCGCCGCCCTCCGCGCCCGCACCATTGCCGGAGCCGCGCTCGACGTCACTGCCGAAGAGCCGCTTCCGCCGGAAAGCCCGTTGTGGAAACTCGACAACGTCTTCATCACGCCGCACATCAGCGCGGCCACACAAAACCTGTGGCAGAGGCAGGAAGATTTGCTTCTGGAGAATCTGGAGCGCTGGTTCGATGGTCGTGAATTGCTGAACCGCGTTGATCTCGAGCGGGGCTACTGAATTTGCGCACCGGCCTCCGCCGGTTAATCGCCTGCTCCTGCATTGTTCGCCAGGTAGCCCGCGCGCGCGTACACCACCACTTTCTTCATCTTTCCTTTTTTGTTGGGCAGCATGAACGGCTCGCCCTTGTCGTCCACCATGTCCACCCGGATCTTATGATACTTGCCATCCCGGGCCGCTTCCGGCGGAACGTACCCCAACGAATACTGATTGCGCAGGAACTCCACGATGTTCTCGAAATCATCCGGCATCTCGCCCAGGAAGCGCGGATAAAACGACATGCCGCCGGTCAGTTTTCCGAAATAATCCATCTCATTTTTCGCTTGCAGGTAACCGATCGGCTGGTTCGCCCGCGTCACTTCAATAATCTCCGCGGCGTTCACGCAGAACACCGTCACGTTGGTCTGTTTCAGCGCGTTATACGTTTGATCCAGCGTGTGTCTGCTGAACGTGTCCGCCCCCGTGCTCACCAGCAAGACCGCTTTTTTCCCCTGCACGTCCTTCAGCCGGTCGAGTGTATCGATCAGGGCGTCAAACTCATTCGACTCGCTGAATCCGGGGACGAAAAGCGTCGAAATCGCGTATTTCACCTGGTTCATGTCATGCGTAAAGTCCACCACGATGTGCGGCTTTAGATCGTAGGTCACCAGCGCAACCCAATCGTCCTTCCCCAAATGGTCGGTGAAATTGTAGGTAAGATACGGCCCGATCTGCGCGTAATACGCTCCGATAACGTTGCTGAATTCCATCAGGATCACGATCGTGATCGGCGCCGTGTTCGGCTGGAAATTGGTTATCGGCTCGGCCTGATCGTCATCGAACACCCGGAAGTTCTGCTGCTTCAGCCCTTTGATGATGTTTCCATCCTGATCCGTCACCACTGCATTCACCTGCACCACCTGTGATTGCACCGTGATCGAGTATTGCGGCTGCTGCTTCTGTTGCGCCGGAGGCGGCGGCGTTGGCGGCGTTTGTTGCGGCGGCTTGATCGGGCCTTGCGTCGGCAGTTGCGCGAGCGCCCGCGGCGCAATCACCATAATTCCCGCCGCCATCACCAACAGAACCGCGCGAAACACGGCGGACTGCATCACGCCTCTCACTCGCATCGACCCGTCACCTCAGGCTAATTTGGATGGCAAAACCCGCCGCGGGGATGGTCAATTCTTTAAGCAACACTGCTACTCGCCGCAGCCGGATGCCCGCAAACCGCATGATAGTATCAACTTGTTGCTCTCGTTTGAAACTTTCTGCGTTTCCCGAGGAGTCTACATGCGACGCCGTTTCTTTGCCATCTTTGCCATCTTTGCCATCTTCGCCCTCACGCTCGCATCTTTCATCGCTCCGCGAACTCTCGCGCAAGCTCCCCTCCCGCAGCAAACCGGCGCGCCACAAACTCCCGCCATCGATTTCACCAAACTCGATCAGGACGCCCTCGGCTGGCTCCAAAGTCTCATCCACATCAACACCGTCAATCCTCCCGGAAACGAACTCGTTGCCGCGAAATACATCGCCGGTGTTCTCCAGCAGGAAGGCATCTCTTCTGAGATCGATCAGAGCACTCCTGGCCGCGGAATCCTCATCGCACGCCTTTCCGCGAACCCTGTCCCCGATCCTTCGCGCGCGCTTTTGCTCATGGGCCATCTCGACGTCGTCGGCGTCGACAAATCCAAATGGCAGGTCGATCCGTTCGGCGGCGTGATTCAAAACGGATATCTCTACGGCCGTGGCGCCATCGATGACAAAGGAATGCTCGTCGCCGAAATGGCCGTCCTCGTCGCCCTCAAGCGCTCCAACTTTCCTCTCGACCGCGACGTCATCTTTCTCGCCGAAGGCGACGAAGAGCAGGCCGGCGAGGCCGGCATGAAATTCGCCATCGAGAATTACTGGCAGAAAATCGCCGCCGGTTTTGCCCTGAATGAAGGTGGAAACGTGACCCTGAAGGACGGAAAAGTCCAATACATCGGCATTCAAGCCGCCGAAAAAGTTCCCGTCAACGTCACCGTCACCGCCAACGGCACTTCCGGCCACGGCTCCGTTCCCCTTCCCAATAATCCCATCGTCCTTCTCTCCAGTGCCATTTCGAAAATTGCCGCCTATCAAACGCCTTTCCAGCTCACGCCCGTAACCCAATCCTATTTCGAGCAGCTCTCCATGGTCGAGGACCCCGAGATCGGCAAATGGATGCGTGCTCTCGATTCTCCCGTCCGCGCCGATCTCGCCGAAGAAAAAGTCGCCGCCGCCAATCCCGTTTGGAATGCCATGGTCCGCGACACCATCGCGCCCACCATGCTGCAGGCCGGAATTCGCCCTAACGTCGTTCCCTCCGAAGCCCAAGCCACCCTCAACGTTCGCCTGCTTCCCGGAAATTCCATCGACTCCCTGATTCTCAAATTCAGGGAGATTGTGAACAACCCGCAGATCACTTTTCAGGCGGATACGTCCATCGGCGAGGCCGCGCCATCCTCATCTCTCGATGGCGCGTTTTTCAAAACCATTCAGCAGGCTAGCAATGAAGAATTTCCCGACGTACCCGTGATTCCCATGATGTCCACCGTGGCCACCGACTCCGCCGATCTACGCTTGCGCGGCGTTCAAGCCTACGGCTTGCTTCCTTTTCCTCTCACCGAGGAAGACGCTCTGCGTATGCACGCCGACAACGAGCGCATTCCCCTCGATTCCTTCAACAAGGGGATCGACTATCTCTACCGTATCGTCACCTCTTTCGTCGCCGAAAAATAGCTGCCCTCTAATTCACCCAATTATCCGGTGGGCGTGGCGGCTCATCGCGATGCCTCCGTTGATACACTTCGAACTTGCGCGCCAGCCTCCGCCTCTTCCAATCCGTGAACTTGTTGCGGGCGCCGTATAGATACGATCCCCGCCGAAGGTACAAATACCCAACCAGCATTCCGCCTAAATGGCAAACATGGCTGACGTTATCCCCGCCCGCGCCCAATGTGCCGAAAAACTCGATCACCCCCATCACGCCGACGAAGACCCGCATCGAGATTGCCACCGGAAACGGAAACAGCAGCACGCGCTGATGCGGGAACAAAACCGCTGCTGCCAGTAGCACCCCAAAAATCGCCCCCGACGCCCCAATCGTCGGAGTTAGCGCCGCGCCCAAGCCGTGCGGGTCCATGATCGTTTTTACGATCACGTTGATCACCCCTGCGCCCACGCCGCAAAGGAAGTAGTAAATGTAAAATCGCTTCTGCCCCCACGCCCGCTCCACGTCCCTGCCAAACATCCACAGAAAAAACATATTGATCAGGATGTGCCAGATGCCGTCATGCAGGAACAAATAAGTGAACGGCTGCCAGATAAACCCGTGTGTCACATAATGCGGCACTAACCCAAACCAGACGATCCAGAAATTCCAGCCCGGCGCGTGAAAGAAAACTCCCGACAAATTCTGGACCAGGAAAACCGCCGTGCACGCCAGTACCAGAAACTGGATCGCCGGCGTGATCGACCAGTCCCAATCGAACGTGAATCCTGTCGAAGCTGAGGAATATCGCCGCATAACCTGATCTTTTGCAGTCTATGCGCCTCTCGTCCCTGAGTCAAAGCAGGGGAAGGTCTGAGTTCAGCGGCTGGTCAGCTCGAGCGCGGCTTTACTCGGGTCCGTAACGTGGCAACCTTACTGTGGGTTTCTTGCTGAATCCAGTCGCGTCAGTTCATCTTCTTGCGCGCAAAATAAAACTGCGTCGCGCCCAGCAGCACAAACATCACCACCGCAAACATCCGGCTGCTCGCCAGCGCGCCCAGCACGCTCGGCCCAATGTGCAGGAAATGCTGCGGCAGGAAATGGTATTTGAAGTTCGGGTCGCCGAACAAATAAATAATAATCCCCAGCAGCCCAAAAATTCCGCCGCCCGCAATCAACCCGCTCGCGTAAAGCGGCCCCGGCCCGATTTCGCTGTCCGCGCTATCCCGGTTTTTCAATCCGCGCTCCGCCAGCCAGCGAATCACTCCGCCCGCAAAAATCGCCATCGTCGTATCAATCGGCAGATACGCACCCGTCGCCACCGGCAGCGAACGGATCCCCAGCAGCTCAATCGCAATCACCAAAAACACGCCGACCAGCACGAGTCGCCAGGGCAACTGCCGCTGCAGAATCCCGTTGATCACCGTGGCCATCAGCCGCGCCTGCGGCGCCGAAGCCTTCTCGCTCCCAATTCCGTGCACCCACTGCAAATCAATCGTGCCCGCCGCCGGGTCGTACAAATAATTCCCATCCGGAACCACATGCGACCCAATCGCATTTAGCACCACATAATTTTTCCCGTCATGCAAAAAGCTCCGCTGCTCCACGCTCACGCCCGACGGCAGCTCGTTGATATTCACCGCGATGCTCGTCGCCTTGAACTCCTCCAGCCCCACATTCATCAGATTTAGTGTCCCGCCCACCACGAACACCGACGTCATCACCCCAATCATCAGCGCCAGTTGCTGCTTCGAAGGCGTCGCGCCCACCAAATATCCCGTCTTCAAATCCTGCGAAGTTCCGCCCGCATTCGACGACGCCACGCACACCACCCCGCCAATCGTCAGCGCCAGCGCCGAATACGCCGCGCCCGTCCAATGCGCCACCAAAAACATCGCGCACGTCGCCATCAGCGTCGCTATCGCCATCCCGCTGATCGGATTCGACGAATTTCCGATCAGCCCGCAAATCCGCGACGACACCGTCACAAACAAAAATCCAAACACCACCACAAACACCGCCGCGATCAAATTCGCCAGCACTCCCGTCTTCGCTCCCGGTATCGGCCGGAACGTCAGCAGCGCCCACATCATCACCACCACCGCCAGCGACCCCAGTACCACCACCTTCATCGAAAAATCGCGGTCCACGCGGCTCACCGCCGTCGTCACCGCATTCACCGCGCGGCTCTTGCGAATATCTTTCAGCCCCGCGCTCAGCGCCGCGATAATCGTCGGCATCGTCTTGAACAGCGTAATCACCCCAGACGCCGCCACCGCCCCCGCGCCCATCGGCCTTATATAAGACCGGTACAAATCATCCGGCCCCATCTGCGCAATCGGAATCAGCCCCGGGAAAAGCGGCTGCGTCAGCATCCCGCCGAAAAACTTGATCGTCGGCATCAGCACCAGCCACGAAAACACGCCGCCCGCAAACAGCAGCCCCGCCACGCGCGGCCCGATGATGTACCCCACTCCCATATATTCCGGCGTGATATTCGCCCTCACCGACGCACCCGGCAGCCAGTCCGGCTTGTACTCCGGCGTGTCCGGCCAGAATCCCATCGTCTCCATCAGGAACGCGTAAATCCCGCCCAGCCCAAATCCCAGAAAAACTCTTCCCGCGAACGACCCGCCTTTATCTCCCGCCACCAGCACGTCCGCGCACGCCGTGCCTTCCGGATAAAGCAAATTCCCGTGCTCCTTCACGATCAATTGCCGCCGCAGCGGAATCATGAACAGCACGCCCAGCCATCCGCCCAGCAGCGCCAGAAAAAACACGCCCCAGTACTGCAGCGGAAAACCCAGAAAGATCAGCGCCGGCAGCGTGAAAATCACTCCGCCCGCAATCGACTCGCCCGCCGACCCCGTGGTCTGCACAATGTTGTTTTCGAGGATGGTCGCTTTGCCGAACGCCCGCAGGATGCTGATCGAAAGCACCGCGATAGGAATCGAAGCCGAAACCGTCAGCCCCGCGCGCAATCCCACGTACACCGTGATCGCGCCAAAAAAAAGTCCCGCGAAAATTCCCAGGATGATCGCCCGCCGCGTGAACTCCGGCGGACTTTGTTCAGGAGGGATATACGGACGGAACTCCCCCGGCGGCGCTATCGAGCTCCACGGCTTCTGCGTCACTCCCAACCCTCACCTCCGCGCCCGCCAAGCGCACGGAAGGTAGCACTACCTGCACACCGACGCAAGCAACACGTCGTTCTCGGGCGCTATGTGCTTCTCCTCCGTATTCACATAAAATTATTGACAACTTAACGCCGCACAGGTAGCTTCCCAGCCAAGTCACCCAAGGCGCATCGCGTCTTGCGCGCCATACTTTGGGCCGCAAGAATCGTCGCCTGGGCAGGGAGTGACCATGCGCTCAGCCACCTGTCTTTTTGCGGTTGTGTGTGTTTGCGCCTGTCGGATTATCGCCTTTCCTTCTGCCGCGCCCGGAGACGACGAGTGGCTGCCCATCAATCCCGCCGACCTCGCCCTCAAGGACAATCCCGCCAGCCCTGGCTCCCACGCCATGATTCTTTACCGCCAGGAGTTTACTGATGCTTCCAACGCCGCCAGCACTGAATACTACCGCGTCAAGATTTTCACCGAGGAGGGCAAGCAGCAGGGCGATGTCGAGATTCCTTTCGTAAAGGGCCGCGACACGATCGAGGACATTCGCGCGCGCACCGTTCGTCCCGACGGTACCGTCATTCCCTTCACCGGCCAAGTCTTCGAAAAGGAAATCGTCAAGGCGGGCGGCATCAAAGTGCTCGAAAAAACCTTCACCATGCCCGATGTGCAGCCCGGTTGCATCATCGAGTACAAATACAAAGTGCAGAGAGACCGCGACTTTTTCTGGAACGTCGGCTGGAGCGTTCAGCAGGACTTGTTCACTCGCGAAGCCGATTTCTCCATTCATCCGCCCGGCGGCGCATTCGCTCCCGCCACCTTCGCCCACACCGTCGGACTCGGCCAGCCTGTCAAGCCCGAAAAGCAAAAAAATGGCGACTATACCCTCGTCGTGCACAACATTCCTGGCTTGCCCGAAGAAGACTACATGCTGCCCAAGGAGATGCTTCGCGGCCGTGTCGAATTCATTTTCAAGCCCGCCACTTCCTCGCCGCAAACGAGCGAGGAATACTGGAAACAAACGGACAAGAAGATCAACGATAGTGTCGAGAACTACGTCAATAGGAAGGGTGCGCTCCAGCAGATCGTCGCCGCCGCCACCACTTCCTCCGATTCACCCGAGGCCAAGCTCCGTAAGCTGTACGCTCGTGTCCAAACCATCCGCAACCTTTCTTACGAAGATCGCACCAATCAGGAATGGAAGCGCCAAAAAATCCAGGAAAACAACAACGTCGAAGATGTCCTCAAGCGCAATTATGGTTACACCCGTGAAATCAACGATGTCTTTATCGGTTTGGCGCGCGCTGCCGGCTTCGAAGCCAATCAGGTCCTCATCGCGCCCCGCGACCAACGCTTCTTCTTTCCCAACTTTCAGGATGTCTCCGAGCTCGACGACGATGTCGTTCTCGTCAAGCTCGCCGGCCAGAACCTTTTCCTCGATCCCTCCGCGAAGTTTTATCCCTTTGGAATTCTTCCCTGGAATGAAACCGGCGTCACCGGCCTCCTCATCAACAAAGAAGGTGGTCAGTTTATCGATATCCCCTTCCCCAAGAGCTCCGACGCGGTCACCGAGCGCCACGCCACCTTACAGCTCGGCGAAGACGGCTCGCTATCCGGCACCCTGGAAGTCCATTTCATCGGTGCTCGCGCTTGCGCCCTCCGCAGCGACGAACGCACGGATGATGAGGCCGGGCGCAAGAAGGACATCGGCAAAGAAATCAAATCCTGGCTTCCCGCCGCCGCCAAATTCGATATCACTGGAATTTCTGGTTGGGACGATTCATCTGCTCCACTCGTAGTCTCTGGGGACCTCACCATCTCTGATTATGCAACTTCCGCCGGAAACAGAATCTTGCTGCCGTTCACTCCTTTCATCGCTCCCGAGCCGCGCTCCTTCCAGACCGCCACTCGCGTCAATGACATTTATTTTCATTTTCCGTATCAGCAGCGCGACGATGTCTCGATCTCCCTACCTCCCAACTATCGGATCGAAACTCTTCCGCAGAATCTTCCCAATCTTGCTTCCGGCGCCATCCAGTACACCATCACTCCAGTCAAACAGGCGAGCTCTCTGGAAGTCAAACGTACTTTCGACGTCCAGGGCGTCATGTTCCCGGCTTCTGCGTACAGCGCCATCCGTCAGGTATTTGGTTTGGTGAAAACAGGTGACGATGAACAAGCTGTCTTGCAATCGGCCGCATCCGCTCATCAGAATTAGCGCCGCGTTTGTCTTTCTGCTCCTCGCCGCGCTGGCCGTCTCTCCCCCGGCGCGTTCGGCCAATGCCCCCGATTGGCTCGCTGCCGCGGCCCAGCAGCCCGTTCCCACTTCTTTGCCCAAGGACGTTGTCGCCGTCGTTCTCTATTCTGAACAGCAAACCACCGTCAAGGCCAATGGTGACATCGAAACCCGTTACCGTGCGGCTTACAAAATTCTCCGGCCCGAAGGGAAAGACTACGGAACCTTTTACATCTACTTCTCCAAAATCACGCCGATCACTTATCTGAAGGCGTGGAGTATTCCTGCCGATGGTAAGGTCTACGAAGTGAAAGACCACGACTCCGTCGAGACCCAGATGGCCGGCGGAGAGTTCTACGACGACCTCAAGGTGAAAGCGCTTGTAATTCCCGCCGCCGATCCGGGCAACGTCGTGGGCTACGAATACGTGCAGAAGGGTCGTCCTTACATTTTTCAGGACGTCTGGGATTTTCAGGAACGCATCCCCGTTCTCCGCGCCCTTTATACTCTCCAAATTCCGGACGGCTGGAAATACACGTCCCACTGGTCCAATCACAATGAGATCCAGCCGCAATCCTCCGGCTCCAACCAATTCACTTGGCAGGTTAACGATGTTCCGGCCGTCACCATTGAGGACGACATGCCTCCGTGGCGCGCCGTCGCCGGCCGTCTCGACGTGAAATATTTCTCGCCTCAGAACGCTCCACAGGTCCAACAAGCTGGCTCTTGGCGCGACCTTGGCCTTTGGTATTCCACCTTGGTTGCTTCCAGTCGCGACAGCACTCCGGAAATCAGCGCCGAAGTCGCCACCCTCACCGCTCAAGCCAAGATGCCGCTCGATAAGATCGCGGCCATCACTTCATACATGCAGCGCCAGATTCGCTACGTCGCCATTGAAATCGGGATCGGCGGTTTCCAGCCCCACCCCGCCGCCGACGTTTTCAAAAACCAGTACGGAGACTGCAAAGACAAGGCAACTCTGCTCAGCGCCATGCTGAAAGCCGCCGGCATCGATTCCTACTACGCCGTTGCTCAGGTCTACCGCGGCATCGTCCAGCCACAGTTCGCCTCCGCCCTCAGTTTCAATCATATGATTCTTGCGATTCGTCTCCCTGCCGGTGTTCCCACCGAGACTTTATATTCCTTGGTCGACGACCCCAAACTCGGCAAACTTCTCTTCTTCGATCCCACCGATCAATACACGCCGCTTGGCTATCTCCCCGCTTACGAGCAGGACAACGACGTTATGCTGATCGCTCCGGACGGCGGCCAGCTCGTTCATCTCCCCCTTTTGCCGCCGGCCACCAACCGCCTCATGCGCATCGGCCAATTCACTCTCGCTTCCACGGGAAGCCTCACCGGACAAGTCAAAGAAGTTCGCTGGGGCGGACCGGCCGTCGATGGCCGTGCTCAGTACCTTCAGGTCGCTCCCAAAGACCGCGAGAAAATCATCGATCAATTTCTGGGAACGTTTTTTAATAATTTCCAGTTGCAGCAGGCCAGCGTCCTCAACCTCACCAATTTCTCGGAAAATCTCATTCTGTTTTATCAACTCGCCGCGCCAACCTACGCGAAACAAGTGGGCGACCTGATTATTTTGCGCCCGCGCGTCCTTGGCGAAAAAAGCTCCGCGATTCTTTCCGGGTCCGATCGCAAGTATCCCGTGGAGTTTTCGGAAGCTACTTTGCAAACCGACGAATTTGATTTCACGCTCCCCGCCGGATACACGGTCGACGAAATGCCCGCGCCGGTGAAAGTCGATTGCGGCTACATTTCTTACCAAAGCAAAACAGCACTCGACGGAAACGTCCTGCGCTACACGCGGTCCTACCAGGTCAACAAAGTCGTGGTTCCGGTGGAGGATCTAAGAACTCTTCGCTCCGCCCTGGGCGCGATCGCCGCCGACGAACGCTCCAGCGTCATCCTCAAACGCTCCTCGTGAGCTCCGGTTCCCCGCTCCTGTTACCTGCCCACACGAATGGCCTGGTTCTATAACCCGTTTTTGTGTAGTTTTTTCGAAATTGGCCTGGTCGTCGCCTTGCAGCGCCAACACAGTTCGCCGACAGGATATGTACCAAAATTTGCGTTTTTCCTAAGGAATTCGGGAATTTCAAATTTCGCGCCTGTGTAAAACGCCGAAAAGACCGATTTTTCAATGGACTGCTTCACCAGGCCAATTTCCGCCCACTTTGCCCGCGGAAAGAGCCAATTTGTCCGGGACTCAGCAAGTACTAGGACCCCGCGTCTGGCGTCCGTGGCCTTACGACAGGCGCTCGCGGACTTTGTCGCTCAGGAGTTTTCCGTCGACGGTCTTGCCTTCCAGCTTGGCGCGCGCCGCTTTGATCACCGCGCCCATCTGTTTCGGCGAATCCGCGCCGGTCTCCGCGATCGCGTCTTCGATGGCGCGTAAAATCTCGGCGTCGTTCGGCGCCGGCGGAAGATAATTCTCGATAATTTTTATTTCGCGCGCTTCTTTTTCCGCCAAGTCGTCGCGTCCGCCTTTTCGAAATTGCTCCACCGATTCGTGGCGCTGTTTCACCAGCGTTTGCAAGACTTGCAGCGCCTCCAGATTTTCGAGCGGGCGCATCTTCTCGATCTCTTTGTTCTTCAGCGCCGACTTGACCATGCGCAAAACACTCAGGCGCAACTCGTCTTTTTCCTTCATCGCCGCGGTCAAATCTTTTTGGATGTGTTCCATCAAGCTCATGTCTCTGGATTCTCCACCGTAATAAGCTTCACGTAAGAGTATCGCGAAAACTGTTTGCTGAGAAGCGCCGCGCGGACAGTCTGACGACCGCGGCGCGGTTTCTCCTCACATCCCCGAGGCGCGGGGCCGTGATAAAATTCCCGTCAAGCACGGAGGCGGAGCGAAAAGCCCGCACTTGCTTCGCGTGTATTGTTCGCGCGCAAGAAATGAAACGATCCTGTGAGGCGCAATGACAAAAACGAGCTTTCAAGCCGACATCCGCCCGCTCTTTACGGACCTGGACATTCGCGCCATGAGCAAGGCGTTCGACTTAGCGAGTTACAACGACGTTAAGGCGCACGCGGCAGCCATCTACGACCGCATCCGGGGAATCGGTGGCGCGGTAATGCCGCCTCCGCCGCCCAGAGGAGAAGGTCCTTGGCCGCAATCTCGCATTGAACTCTTCGCGAAATGGATGGCGGACGGATACCAACCTTAGCCTGCCTCAAAGCAAAATGGGACTCGCCAGATTCCGAAAACCCAAAACGGCGAGTGTTCTGGAACTCTGCTGTTAGAGAGCTGCCTGAACTCTTTGGCATCGTCGTCGGTCGCTAGCAGGCCAAAGGCGTTAAGGCGCGCCTCCCAAAAGCGTGCTAGCCGTTCCTTTTCCTGCGGGAGTATTCACAATTCGACAACGCGCTGATTCCTGAGAGGTCTGCGATGTCAAAGCCCGGGAACAGTAAAACCGATGGCCACACCCGAGGATCTATTGAAAGCGGCCACTCAACCTCAGGCTTGAGCAAAAAGCAGTTCCGGTGCTCTCTGTCCCACAACGCATTCACATAGTCACGTTGATCCAATCGCACATCGAAGCGTATTAGTCTGTGGTTCATTGGGGCCCCGTTCCATGTCACCTTACAGAAGCAATTCCGCAGGAACCGGCAGTTGGGTCTGTTGGTATTGGATGTTGCGATCGTTGGTAACCAGGGCATCCCACCGCCCTTCCATCAAATCGCGGTGGAAGACTCTTACGGAACACTCGCCTCTTTCTCGTATACCTTCAGTTGTTCAACTACAATGCGGGGCCCGATCACGTTTAGATCTACTTGACTTAGAAACTTCTGTTTCCCCCGAAAAGCTTCCGCATATCTTTCAAAGGCGTCTTGCAAAATTTCGGCTACAGCAGATTTCGGCGCCATGATAGGAGTTGCGTCCTTGGCGCGGCTGACCTTCTGATCCAGAAAATCGTCAGCTAAGTCCACGCGACACCTTGAACCTCGAAGCGCCACTGCCAGTCCGTCGGTTTCGTCGGGTGCGATACCGGCAGGTACGCCTGTTACTTGATCGCGGTATTGCCTGAACCCAGAAATCAAATAGTATTCAGAATCAGTGGTTTTCAAATGACCGTACACCCAAGCCACCACGTATTGGCCCGTCAGACCTGGGCAACGCTTGAGGAGCGAAGAGGGGACTCTCTCAAAGTGAACCTTCTGCGGATCATACCTTATTCCAAAAAGGGGATCATCCATCATATGCCGCGATTCGCTTGCTGCTGGGATGCTAACAAGAATAAGGAGTACCACAGATATCCAGCTTGCTCGCATCTTCATCTGTTTTCTGCCCTCAATCGAACGAAGAGCTAACCGCATGCTGGAATGGACCGGCAATGAACAACGTTAGTCGCGTTGCACAAGCATCCGGTTTACCCCGAGCACATTCGACTATGGGTACGGCAAGTATCTCCACAGATCGTTCAGGTAACCGTTGCCGCTGGTTGCCGTCGAGTCGTAACCTTGGCCGCCAAAGATCCAAAGCAGGTTGGTATTATTCGCATCAAAAGTAATCCAGTAGCCCATTTCCTCCCGTGAGCCCGGATTATCGACATAATAGGGTACGGAAGAACTGCCGTAAACGCCCGCGTTGTTGCTGGTGTTGGCGCCTTTGACCCAGGTCCACTGATTCGCTGTCGGGTAGGCCGAGGTCGGCACAAGAGTGTATTCCCACAGATCGTTAAGATACCCCGTGCCGGTCGAATCCAAGCCATGTCCGCCATAGAGCCACAAGTTGCCATTGTGGTCGGTCCAAGCGGCGGCCCACCAGCGCGAGCCAGGGAAGTTCGAGGCAGCCGCAACGCCCTGGGTCCCGTAGACGCCATGTTGATTGGCGGCGTCAGAACCAGACGGTCCGATCCAGGTCCATTGTTTTGTGGTGGTATTGAATTCCCACAAATCGTTGAGAATGCCGTCCGGTGTACCTATCGCATCGAGCCCGTTTCCACCGAACAACCAGAAGTTTCCGGAGCTGTCCTTCCAAGAAGCGGCGGATTGGCGCCCGCCGGGCATATTGGAACCGGATGGCGTACCCATGGTCCCGTAGTCACCGTCCTGGTTGGCGAAATCGGAGCCGCTGACCCATATCCACTCTCCATTGGTACCCAGAGTTGGATTGAACTCCCACAGATCGTTCAGCAAGCCCTTGGTGCCTGCTGAATCGAAGCCCTGGCCGCCAAAAATCCAGAAGTCCCCAGCGGAATCAACCCAGGAATTGGCGCCCCAGCGCGCGCCGGGAACATTGGTGGAAGAAGCGAGGTTCTGGGTTCCGTAAGATCCGGCTTGATCGAACGAAGTGGACCCGCTCACAAGCGTCCATGTCTTCGAAGAAATGCTGAATTCCCACAGATCGTTCACCAACCCAAGAGGCACGTTACCGCCTTCGCCGTCTTGACCTCCGAAGAGCCAGAGGTCTCCGTTCGAATCAGTCCACGTCGTCGCGCCAGTGCGCGCGTCAGGTGCAGGGGTCGCGATCGGACCGGTGGAGTCGCCCGTGCTTGGAGTCGAGGGCTGAACGAGAAGCCATCCAAGCCCGGCCTCAGGCAGGCAAGTGGGCACTAGACAGTTGTACTGCGGGGCAGCGTTGTACTCCCAGAGTTCGTCCAGATACAAAGGTTGGGGTTTCAATTGTGAATCATAGCTGTAACCGTAGCCGCTGAACATCCACAGATTGCCGGACGGATCGGTCCAGGTGGCCTGGCCATAGCGCGCTCCCGGAACATTGGTGTCCTGGGATCCAACAGCAATCGTGGTTTCTACGCCAGACGCATTCGACGTGTTGGCCCCGGTGATCCAAGTCCAATCGCCGTGCCCGCAATCGACAACAACGTTGTTTACCGGAGCTGTCACCGTACCGGCTGCGCCAAAGACGTCACAGATTTGCGTCTGAGAGGTGGGTTCGGTAAAGATCGTAACGTTGTAGGCTCCGCCATAGGAAATTGGAGTGTCGAAGGTAAAAGAGCCATTGCCGGTAACGGTCAGGTTGTCCCCGCTGTTGTCTTGCAATTCCATACCGCCTCCGTTGCCCAGAAGGCCGACGACTTGGCCGCTAATGGAGTACGTGGGGACGGGGCAATCCACCTGGACGTTGGTAACGTTCGTCGAGCCCGTCGTGCCCGTGGCGTTGCTGACTGTGCAATTCTGAGCGGGGCCGGTGGGCTGGGTCTGAACGGTAACGTCATAAGGCGAGTTGGACAAAAGCAAGTTGGCAAACTTGAAGGAGCCGTTCGAAGTGATGATTAGATTGCTGGAACCATTGTCCTGCAAGACCAGTCCGGTTCCGATGAGGCCGGTGACAGTGCCTCCGATAGTAATATTCGGGGTCTGGCAAGATACCTGCACGCTGGTTACATTTGCGGCGCTCACCGTGCCGGTGCCAGCTGTCACGGCGCAAATCTGCGTCGGGTTGCTCGGCTGCGTGGAAATCGTCACATCGTAGGCGGAGCCGGTGGCCAATGCCGTTGCAAATGTGAAGGAGACACTGCCGGCTCCGGTGACCGACAGATTGTCGCCGCCATTATCTTGGAGGACGAGGCCCGTGCCCGACAGGCCGCTTACCGTTCCTCCAATCGTAAAGTTGCCTCCGGCGGAGCTTGAGCCCGATCCTGAACCGGAACCTGAATTTGTATTGGATCCCGCTCCAGGAGCACTGCAACCAGGGACGAATATGAAAATGAGGAATAGCAAGCTTGCTGCAAACACACCTTTGTAACCGGATCTCATGGCAGACCTTCTCCTTAGGCTTGGTCGACACCAATCCTAGCCTTCCCGTTTGCTAGGAAGTGGCGAGCGCTAGTCTTTCAATTTGTCCGCGGCGGTTGTTTCCCGGGTTGAGCCTGAACTCGAGCCTGAGGTAACGTCACCATGAATTGGCCGAGAACCTGGGGCGGATCGCCTATAACCGCGATAATAATAGTGGTAGGTGAAAATGTAGGCAACACCTGATATCAGAGCTGTGCGCATCTTGATACGTACAACTGAGGACAACAACATAAGAAGCGGTCCTGCGGCGGCCCAGGGTTAGAGACTTATCGATACTCTTCGCTTCGAATAGCTGGCCTCTTCCGGCGCTGTGAAGCCAGTGCGATTGGAATCTGCGTGGAAGCGGAAGACGAATTTGTCGCTAACCACAAAGTTGGCGAGCGAGCAAGCGGCGACGGCGAATAGATTTGCGACGAGGAGCGGCGCGTCCGCTGCGCGCATCAGCAGCGAAACGACAAGCACATTGCCGGCGATGGAAACGGCGCCGGTGGTGGCGTTGAAACCGAGCAAGCGCAGGAGAACGTCGCGACGCGCGACGGCGCGGCGCTCCCGCCAGGTGAAGCGTTCATGCCACACAAAATTGTGGAGCACGGCAGCCTCGACGGCGAGGGCGGTGGCCCAAAGAGAATCCGCTTCAAGGACGCAGCCAAAAAAATAGACGGCGAGCAATTGGACGCAGATGCCCATGGCGCCGACGGCGTTGAATTTCAGCCAGCGCCGGACAAGCCCGGCCTCGCGCGTGCGCGGGACACTCATCGCTGCCTCTCCTGGCGGTAGAGAGAGCGCGTGTGAAAAACGGCGGCGATGACAAACATGATGAGCATGCCGAAGATGGCGATAAGGCCGCTGAAATCGAAGACGCGCAAAGAGAGTCTGGGAAGTTTGGCGTTGGGACGAAGCCAGAGCGCCAGATTTCCGAGCGCGAGAAGGATGCGAATTTCCGTGGGGCCGAGTTTTGCAAAGGACAAGCGAAAAACGCCGAGGGTGTAACTGGCGAGATAGGTTTCGATGGAGAGAAGCAGAAAGGCGACGAGCATGCCGACGGCGATGCGCCAATCGATGAAGCCGGAAGCGGCGAAACCGCCCATAAGAAAAATGGCCCCGACGGAATCGATCATGTGATCGACGTAGAAACCGTAACGCGGACGCTGGCAGTTTCTGACGCGCGCGAGAGTGCCGTCGAGGCTGTCTCCAAACCAATTGAGTGCGAGGAAAATCGCGGCGAGAAGCAGGCCGAACGGATGCCAGCGCGCGAAGGCGTAGCTCGCGCCTGCGAGGCACATCGATAAGAATCCGAGAAGGGTCAGGTGGTCGGAATTTATTTTTGCGGGCATGCGCGCGGCGAGCCAGAGCAGAACTTTGCGCTCGGGCGCGGCGGTGATGCTCTCCTGCAAGCGCACCGCGTTTTTGAACGAGGGATTGTGTTTGTCGGGCACGGCAATTCGCGATTCGGCCGCGCGGCTGGGATCGATGCGGGCGATGGACACGAGTTTGGCATTCATTGGGAGTTCTCCTTTGAGAGATTCGGCTGCCGGAGCAAGGCGGCGCGAGTTTCCGCGAGCGTAGAGCGCAGCGAAGCCGCGGGAATTGTTTCAATGAAAGAGCCGATCAGCCAGCCAAGGCCTGCGGGGACGTCGCGGGTGAGAGAGATCGCTTCGCACTGAATGTAAACGCCGCCGTCGGCTTGATAAAAACGCCAGTAAGAATCGAGGCGCCAGAGGAAGCCATGGTCGTCGCCGATGGGCTCGTCTCGTTCGTCGGATGCGCCGGCGTGATCGACTTCGGCGACGGCGGTGCTGAGGGAGCGCGCAATTTCATGATCGCGGTCGATGGGGGTGTAATGAACAGTGTACTGCGTGTCGAGAACGACGGTGATGATGTGGACCTGCCGCAGGCGAAGATAAATGTGGAAATCATCGCCGGATTTGGCGAGCAGTTTCGATTTGACGACTTCGGAGTGGTAGTAGTCGGAGTCGCGGTTGTAATCCTGAAGGGTGGCGAGGGCTTGACGAAGGGAGACTCTCGGAACGAAGACGATGCCGATCCAGTCGTGAATGAGGCCGCCGGGAATGGAGGTGCAGGCGGGCGCGCTGCACTCGTCGTCGCGCTGGACGAGAATTTGGCGGTTCGCGAGATTGGCGTAGGCTTGATTCTTTTGCGCGGGCGGGAGGGCGTCGATATAGAGGAAGTTCTTTTTCGCGGCGAGGTCGCGAGCGTCGCGGGCTTCTTTGGCGCTTACGTAGCGGTCGAAGGCTTGCGCCGTTTCGGAAGTGAGTTGCGCGGCGACGGATGGCCGGGGCGCGAGGGCGGCGACGGCGAACAGGGTTGCAACCAGGGAAACGGCCTTCCAGGCTTGGCGTGGCATGTGTTTTCTCGCTTTCATGCGGGGAGGATGGCAGAGGAGCGCGAGGGCGGCAATGCACGGGAGGTCGTTTTCGTGTCATGAAGAGGTAAATTCATAAGGGCGAGGAAAATCAGATACTTGGGGAAAGTTCTCCCGTAGAATGAGGCCGCGACGGAGAGAGGATGACCGCAGAGGAGAAGGTGAGGGGGCGGACGTTCCGTTTCGGCGTGTTTGAGATGGAGGAAGAGACGGGAGAGTTGCGCAAGGAAGGCAACGCACAGGCGCGGTTGCGGGAGCAGGCGGCGCGGATCCTGCAGATGCTGCTGGAGCGGCCGCGAGTGTTGGTGACGCGGGAGGAGCTGCGGGAGCGGCTGTGGGCGTCGGACACGTTTGTGGATTTCGACCACGGATTGAACACGGCGGTCAATCAATTGCGGAATGCGCTGGGAGATGAAGCTGCGAATCCGCGATTCATTCAGACGCTGCCGCGCAAAGGGTACCGATTCATCGCGCCGGTGGAAATTGCCGGGGGCGGCGGCGAC
>JASHQB010000344.1 GCA_030037775.1 Candidatus Acidiferrales bacterium | reverse complement strand
ATGACCTTGCGAGGCGGAGGCCTGGGACAAGCCTTGCGTGAAGTAAACGACACATTCTGTTTTGTGCAGTCTAAGGATGGGGTACGAACGTGTCGGGGATTATCCGCCATCCGACTACGTGGTTTTCCGTATAGGAATCCCAGGCAATTCTGTATACAAATGTCAGGGTTCGAGGTTTTGTCTGTCCTTGCGGGGATGTAGGTGCGCCCGAAGCCCCGCGTTACAGTCGGTTCCCAGCACTGGTGAGGGATGGATCGAGTACGCATTCTGATTGTTGACGACCACGAAATATTCAGAACGGGACTTCGCTCGCTTCTGGAGTCGAGGGAAGACTTTGATGTGACCGGTGAAGCCGTCAACGGACTGGAAGCGATAGAAAAAGCCAAGGAACTCAAGCCGGACATCATCGTTATGGACGTGAGCATGCCTCAGATGGACGGCTTTCAAGCTGCGCGGCTGATTCGCAGTGACCGTCCCGATTCCAAGATCTTGATCCTCAGCCAGCACGATTCCCCACACATGCTCTCCGCAGCTCTTGATGCTGGCGCAAGTGCTTACGTAACCAAATCCCAGGTGGCGCGCTCCCTCTTCATTGCAGTCGAAGGAGTTCTCCGGGGCCTCCCCTTCTCGTGGAACGGCACACCGGGTGCCAGACCTGGCCAGCCACCTCCCGAGCCCACCGCACCAGCCGAACCGAAATCTCAATAGCGCACGGAGACGTTATGAGCAGAGCTGAAGCTGGCGGAACAAACGCCAAAGCAAGTCAAGATGTAAAAGCTCATCTAAGAACCAACGGGCATGCGAGCTTGGTGGAAGGCGATTTGACGCCAATTCTTGCCGGCCTGCAAGCCATGCGCGACGGCGACTTCTCCGCGCGTCTGCCAGGTTCTTGGACAGGACTGCCGGGAAAGGTCGCGGATACCTTCAACGAGATCGTTGCTGCGAATCAGCAAATGGCGAAGGAGTTGAAGCGGGTAGGGCAGGCCGTGGGAAAGGAAGGCAAGACGCGCGAGCACGCGAAATTTCGTGGTTCGCATGGCGCTTGGGGCGAGATGGAAGTTTCCGTTAACGCGCTGGTGGAAGACTTGCTGCGGCCGACAAACGAAATGACCCGTGCGATTGCGGCCGTGGCGCAAGGCAACTTGACACAGACCGTGCGATTGGATGTGGCGGGCCGTCCGCTCGAAGGTGAATTTTTGCGCTCCGCGACCATCGTCAACACGATGATTCAGCAGCTCGGCGTGTTCACTGCGGAGGTAACGCGCGTAGCCCGCGAAGTGGGCACGGACGGAAAGCTCGGCGGACAAGCTGACGTCCCGGGCGTGGCGGGCACGTGGAAGGATTTGACCGATTCGGTCAACTCCATGGCCAGCAACCTCACCGGCCAGGTGAGAAACATCGCGGAAGTGGCGACCGCTATTGCGACCGGCGACTTGTCCAAGAAAATTACGGTGGATGTACGCGGCGAGATTCTCCAGCTCAAGGAAGCCATCAACACGATGGTGGATCAGTTGCGTTCCTTTGCGTCGGAAGTGACGCGCGTGGCGCGCGAAGTCGGCACGGACGGAAAGCTGGGCGGACAAGCGGTTGTGCCGGGCGTGGCGGGTACGTGGAAAGACCTGACCGACTCAGTAAACGCAATGGCTGGAAACCTGACCGCGCAAGTTCGGAACATCGCGGAAGTGACGACGGCGGTGGCGCGCGGCGACTTGTCGCGCAAGATTACGGTGGACGTGAAGGGCGAAATCCTGGAGCTGAAAGACACCATCAACACGATGGTGGACCAGCTGAACGCGTTCGCAGGCGAAGTAACGCGCGTGGCGCGCGAAGTCGGCACGGAAGGCAAGCTGGGTGGGCAGGCGCAAGTGCCCGGCGTCGGCGGCACTTGGAAGGACCTCACCGACAACGTGAACTTCATGGCCAGCAACTTGACGGGTCAGGTGCGAAACATCGCGGAAGTGGCGACGGCAATCGCAACCGGTGACCTGTCGCGCAAAATCACCGTGGACGTGCGCGGCGAGATTTTGCAGCTCAAGGAAACGCTGAACACGATGGTGGATCAGCTCAACCGGTTCGCCGGCGAAGTGACGCGCGTGGCGCGCGAAGTGGGGACGGAAGGAAGACTCGGCGGACAGGCCAACGTACCCGGTGTGGCCGGCACCTGGAAGGATTTGACCGACTCGGTGAATTCGATGGCCGGGAACCTCACCGGCCAGGTGCGCAACATCGCGGAGGTGACGACCGCTGTGGCGCGCGGCGACCTCTCGCGCAAGATCACCGTCGACGTGAAGGGCGAGATTCTTGAGCTGAAAAACACCATCAACACGATGGTGGACCAGTTGAACGCATTCGCTGGCGAAGTAACACGCGTGGCGCGCGAGGTGGGTACGGAAGGGAAACTCGGTGGCCAGGCGCAAGTGCCGGGTGTGGCGGGCACGTGGAAAGACTTGACCGACTCGGTCAACTTCATGGCCAGCAACCTGACCGGCCAGGTGAGAAACATCGCCGAAGTCGCGACGGCTGTGGCGCGCGGCGACCTCTCGCGCAAGATCACCGTCGACGTGAAGGGCGAGATTCTGGAACTGAAAGACACGCTGAACACGATGGTAGACCAGTTGCGTGCGTTTGCGTCGGAGGTGACGCGCGTGGCGCGCGAAGTCGGCACCGATGGAAAGCTCGGCGGCCAGGCGGTCGTGCCCGGCGTGGCGGGCACGTGGAAGGACTTGACCGACTCGGTGAACTCGATGGCCAGCAACCTCACCGCGCAAGTCCGCAACATTGCGGAAGTTTCCACCGCCATCGCCACCGGTGACTTGTCGAAGAAAATCACCGTGGATGTGCGCGGCGAAATTCTGCTGCTGAAAGAAACGATCAACACCATGGTGGACCAGCTGCGGTCGTTCGCCGCGGAAGTGACGCGCGTAGCGCGCGAAGTCGGCACCGAAGGCCGTCTCGGCGGACAAGCTGACGTGCCGGGTGTGGCGGGCACGTGGAAGGACTTGACCGACTCGGTGAACTCGATGGCTGGGAACCTTACCGGCCAGGTGCGAAATATCGCCGAAGTGACCACGGCGGTGGCTAGCGGCGACCTTTCACGCAAGATCACCGTTGTTGTGAAGGGCGAAATTCTGGAATTGAAAGACACCATCAACACCATGGTGGACCAGTTGAACGCGTTCGCGGGCGAAGTGACGCGCGTGGCGCGCGAAGTGGGCACGGAAGGAAAACTGGGCGGCCAAGCGCAAGTGCCCGGGGTTGCGGGCACTTGGAAGGACCTCACTGACAACGTGAACTTCATGGCCAGCAACCTGACCGGCCAGGTCCGCAACATCGCTGAAGTAGCCACGGCCATCGCCACTGGCGACCTGTCGAAGAAGATCACCGTGGACGTGCGCGGCGAAATCTTGCAGCTCAAGGAAACGCTAAACACCATGGTCGAGCAGTTGCGCTCATTCGCTGCCGAAGTGACGCGCGTAGCGCGCGAAGTCGGCTCGGAAGGCCGTCTCGGCGGACAGGCCAATGTCCCCGGGGTCGCGGGCACTTGGAAGGACTTGACCGACTCGGTGAATGCGATGGCCAGCAACCTGACTGGCCAGGTGCGAAACATCGCCGAAGTCACGACTGCCGTGGCGCGCGGCGACCTGTCGCGCAAGATCGCTGTAGACGTAAAAGGCGAGATTCTCGAGCTAAAGAACACCATCAACACCATGGTGGACCAGTTGAACGCGTTCGCCGCGGAAGTGACGCGCGTGGCGCGTGAAGTCGGGACGGAAGGCCGTCTTGGCGGTCAGGCGCAGGTACCCGGCGTGGCCGGAACATGGAAGGACTTGACCGACAACGTCAACGTCATGGCGGCCAACCTGACTGAGCAAGTGCGCGGCATCGTGAAAGTCGTCACCGCCGTGGCGAACGGCGACTTGACACAGAAACTTACGGTCAACGCGAAGGGCGAAGTGGCCGCGCTCGCGGAAACGATTAACAACATGACCGGCACGCTTGCCACCTTCGCCGACCAGGTGACCACGGTCGCGCGGGAGGTCGGCGTGGAAGGCCGACTCGGAGGTCAGGCCAACGTCCCTGGCGCGGCCGGAACGTGGAAGGATCTCACCGGAAACGTCAACCTGCTCGCCGACAACTTGACCAACCAGGTCCGCGCCATCGCCGAAGTCGCCACGGCCGTGACCAAAGGCGACCTGACGCGGTCGATCCAAGTGGAAGCGCGCGGCGAAGTGGCGGAACTGAAAGACAACATCAACACCATGATCGACAACCTCCGACTGACCACGGACCGCAACACCGAGCAGGACTGGCTCAAGACCAATCTCGCGCGGTTCACCGGCATGCTGCAGGGCCAGCGCGACCTCACGACCGTGGGCCGGTTGCTTCTCTCCGAACTCGCTCCCCTGGTCAACGCACAGCAAGGCGTGATTTACCGCATGGACGAAGCCGAAGAATCAAAGCAGATGGTTTTGCTTTCTTCGTTTGCCGATAACGCCGAGGACGGCCAGCGCCGCCATTTGCAGTTGGGCGAAGGCCTCGTTGGCCAATGCGCTCTCGAAAAGCGCCGTATGCTTATCACCGAGCTGCCTCTCAATGCGAATCCAATTCGCTCCGGTCTCTTCGAAGCGGTCCCGCACAACGTGATTGTGTTACCCGTGCTCTTCGAAGATCGCGTGAAGGCCGTGATCGAACTGGCCACGCTCAACACGTTTACGGCGTCGCAGTTGGCCTTCCTCGAGCAACTGACGGCCAGCATCGGCATCGTGCTCAATTCCATCGAAGCGACCATGCAGACAGAAGGCTTGCTGAAACAGTCTCAGCAGCTCGCCACCGAATTGCAGGTTCAGCAGAAGGAGTTGCAGCAGACTAATGAGCAGCTCGGACTGAAGGCGCAGCAGCTGGCCGAACAGAACGCCGAAGTGGAACGCAAGAACCAGGAAATCGAGCAAGCCCGCGGCGCGCTCGAGGAAAAGGCCAAGGAACTCGCGCTCACGTCCAAGTACAAGTCGGAATTCCTGGCCAACATGTCCCACGAGTTGCGTACGCCGCTCAACAGCATTCTCGTGCTGGGCCAACAATTGAGCGACAACGCGGACGGCAACTTAACACCAAAGCAGGTCGAATTTTCGCGCACGATTCACGGGGCGGGCACAGACTTGCTTAACCTGATCAGTGACATTCTCGATCTGTCGAAGATCGAATCCGGCACAGTGTCCGTCGAGGCCGAGGAGGTTTTCTTCACCGGATTGCTCGAAATGGTCGCGCGTCCTTTCCGTCACGAAGCGGAAAACAAACGGCTCATCTTCGAGGTACTTTCGGACGCGCACCTGCCTCGCAGCCTGGTAACCGACGCCAAGCGCTTGCAGCAGGTCTTGAAGAACTTGCTTTCGAACGCGTTCAAGTTCACCGAACAAGGTTCGGTGCGGCTGTCGGTTTCCACTGCGAGCAATGGCTGGACGGAGGATCATCCCGTGCTGGCCCGCGCGGCTTCGGTGATTGCATTCGAAGTGACCGACACCGGCATCGGAATCCCAACTGATAAGCAGCGCATCATCTTCGAAGCGTTCCAGCAAGCCGACGCGGGCACCAGCCGCAAATACGGCGGCACGGGTCTCGGACTGGCTATCAGCCGGGAACTGGCCGGACTGCTCGGCGGCGAAATCCAGCTGCGCAGCGCGCCTGGCAAAGGCAGCACCTTCACGCTGTATTTGCCGCAGACCTACGTTGGTCCGTCGGCGGCAGCGGTTGGTGCGAAAGACAGAAAAGCACAGAACGTCCCACTGCAATTGACCGTCTCGGCCGAAACCCAAATCGAAGCCATTCCTGATGACCGCGCGGATCTCTCACCGGATGATTCGATTCTGCTGATCGTTGAAGACGATCCGCATTACGCCTGCGTGATCCGTGATCTGGCGCGTGATGCCGGATTCAAAACTCTGGTGGCCACCCGCGGTTCGCAGGCGCTCTCGCTCGCGCACGAATATCATCCCACGGCGGTTTCGCTTGACGTTTTTCTGCCGGACATGCTTGGTTGGACAGTTCTTAATCACCTCAAACAAGATCCCGCCACGCGGCATATTCCCGTGCAAATGCTCACGCTCGACGAAGACCGCCAGCACGGCCTCACCCGTGGTGCGTTTGCGTTCCACACGAAGCCGGTGACTCGGGAAGGCGTGCAGGCGGCGCTTGATCGCATCAAGAATTATTCGGCGCCACGCCAGAAGCGACTGCTGATCGTTGAAGACAATCCCGCCGAGCAATTGAGCGTGCAAGAACTGTTAGGCCACGAGGACATTGACGTTGTCGTCGTCGCTACCGGCAAAGAAGCTCTCAACGCCGTGTCCGAAGAGCCCTTCGATTGCGTGGTTCTCGATCTGCGCCTGCCGGACATGTCCGGTTTCGACGTTCTCGAATCTCTGCGCGACACGCCCGCGCTCTCGGAACTTCCGGTCGTCGTCTTCACCGGGAAGGAGCTTTCGCCGGAGGAAGATGCGAGGCTGCACACGCTGGCGCGCAGCGTGGTGGTGAAAGGAGTGGAGTCGCCGGAGCGCCTGTTGGACGAAACGGCGTTATTCCTTCATCGCGTCGTCACTGACCTGCCGCCCGAAAAACAGCGCATGCTCGACCGATTGCATCGTTCCGACGAAGCATTGATCGGCAGAAAGGTGCTGGTGGTTGACGACGACGTGCGCAATATTTTCGCACTAAGCAGCGTCCTCGAGCGCCGAGGCATGACAGTTCTTACCGCTGGCACCGGCCGCGAGGCCGTTGCGACACTCGAGTCCACTCCCGAAATTGCCATCGTGCTCATGGACATCATGATGCCCGAAATGGACGGATACGAAACGATGCAGGTGATTCGTTCGAACCCTTCACTGCGGCGCCTGCCCATCATTGCGTTGACCGCCAAAGCGATGAAGGGTGACCGTGAGAAATGCCTAGAAGCGGGCGCGTCCGAGTATTTGGCGAAACCAGTGAATACCGAGCAGTTGCTTTCCGCCTTGCGCATGTGGCTCCATAGGTAACACGCGAAGCCAAAAATGAGCGCACACGAAAAAGTCAACATCTTGATGGTGGATGATCAGCCGGCCAAGCTGCTGAGCTATGAAGCCATTCTGGGCGAGCTGGGCGAAAATTTGATCAAAGCCAACTCCGGAAAGGAAGCGCTCGAGCAGCTTCTCACGACCGACGTTGCCGTCGTGCTCATGGATGTTAGCATGCCGGACATCGACGGCTTCGAACTTGCGGACATGATCCGACAGCATCCGCGTTTTCAGAAAGTGGCGATCATTTTTATTTCCGCCATTCATCTAACCGACCTCGACCGCCTGAAAGGATATGAGCGCGGCGCCGTGGACTACATTTCCGTGCCCGTCAACCCGGAGCTGCTGCGCGCAAAAGTCAGCATCTTTGCGGAATTACACCGCAACGCCCTTCAATTGGAAACGCTGAACGCTGAGCTGCGCAGCCTTTCCGCTAGCATCATCGCCGCGCAGGATGAAGAGCGGCGCCGCATCGCCCGCGAACTTCACGACAGTCTAGGGCAGGACCTTGCCGCGGCGAAAATGATTCTCGAAGGACTTGACCTTCGGACTGCCTCCGCTCCCCTAATCAGCCGGGCAACAGTTGAGGCCTGCTCGATTATCGACCATGCGATGCAACAGGTTCGCAGCATGTCTCACCTACTGCACCCACCGATGCTCGACGAAGTTGGTTTGCATTCGGCGCTACGGTGGTACGTCGACGGATTTGCCAAACGCAGCGGCATCGAGACTTTGCTGGAATTTCAACCTGCCGTGTTTCCTCGTGTTGCGTCGGAGGTGGAAAGAACCATCTTCCGCATTATTCAAGAGGCTCTTACCAACGTTTGGCGTCATTCCAAAGCCCAAAGAGCGTGGATTAGCGTCGCGAAGAGAGATGGCCAAGTGATCAGCTCTGTGCGCGACGACGGCACGGGAATCTCCGCCGACATCGCCGAGTTTCGCCCCGGAAGCATTGGCGTCGGCATTTCCGGAATGAGGCAGCGCGTGAAAGAGCTAGCTGGCGACTTAGGTCTCACGAACGCCGAGCCCGGCACGATCGTTCGTTTCACATTGCCGGTTCGCACCGCTGTTCCGGAAGCCGCCTCGGTCCCAATAGACTTGAGCGGGGCGTTCGTCGAGCGCGGCAAACCCGACCGTTAGCTGGACGAGTGCGGAGCACTATAGAAAATTAGAACTACGAGCTATGGCACGCAGGTTCATTACGCCGTGCTTGTGCAGGGCGGCGCACATGCGACCGCCCCTGGTAGGTTCTGCGTAGCAGGATTGCCTTCTTCATGCGCGCGAGGAAAGGTCGTGCATCGTATCGCGCAGAGCGGGATACAATTTCCTGAAGGCTTCGTATTGACGGTCCATGAGTGCCATTCGTTGCTTGTCCGGTTCCACGCGTTTGGCAACGCGGACGGCGCTTTCGCAGGCTGCTTCGACAGAGGGCCACACGCCTGCGCCGACTCCTGCGAGCAATGCTGCTCCATAGGCAGGACCTTCTTCTTCTGCCACAAGATCCACCGGCATTCCATAAACGTCCGCCTGCACTTGCTGCCACAACGCTCCTCGAGCGCCACCCCCTCCCAAGCGGATCGATTCAATCGGAAGTTTCAGTTCTGAGAAGATTGTCAACGTGTCGCGAAGGCTGAAAGCGACGCCTTCCAGAATCGCGCGAACAATATGAGCGCGAGTGTGCGAGGCCGTGAGCCCCAGCAAGGCGGCGCGGGCATGCGGATCCAGATGAGGCGTCCTTTCGCCCATTAAATAGGGAGCCCACAGCAAGCCATTTGCGCCGGCGGGAACCTTGCCAGCCTCTTGCATCAGAGAGTCATAGGCGTTGCGGTTTGAATCGCCACCGGATTCGGCTTCGACGCCAAATTGGTCGCGGAACCATCGCAGAGAAAATCCGGCGGATTGTGTAACGCCCATCACATGCCATCGCTTCGGCACGGCATGACAGAAAGTGTGGATGCGTCCGTGCGGGTCCAGCACGGGGCTTGCGGTGGCAGCAAAAACGACCCCGGAAGTTCCAATCGTGGCGCTCACGGCTCCGGGGTGGACAGTTCCCATACCCACGGCGCCCGCTGTCTGATCTCCCGCACCGGCAACCACCGGAATGCCCGCGCGAAGGCCGGTGGCGCGCGCGCCTTCCTCGGTTACGCGGCCCACCACCTCTTGCGATTCGAAGGCGCAGGGGAGAACGTCTTCGGCCAAATAAGAGACCTCGATCATTGCCGGAGACCATCGCCGATTCACAACGTCGAACAGAAGCGTGCCAGATGCATCGGTCACATCCGTCGCGCGTGTTCCGGTCAGCCGGAACCGGACGTAATCCTTAGGCAGAAGGATCGACCGGACGCGAGCCCAGACTTCGGGTTCATTTTTCTGTACCCACCAGATTTTGGGAAGCGTGAAGCCGGTCAAGGCCGGATTCGCGGTGAGTTCGATCAATTGGTTCGAGCCGACTTTTTCAGTAATGGCGTGGCATTCCGCTTCGGTGCGCTGATCGCACCAGATGAGCGAGGGACGCAAGACGGCGGCGTCGCTGCCGAGAAGCACCAGCCCATGCATCTGGCCGGTCAGTCCAATCGCGCCAATTTCGCCCGCGGATGCGCCGCCGCGCGTGAGGCATTCAGGAATTGCCCGGCAAGCGGCCCCCCACCAATCGTCGGGGTCCTGTTCTGCCCAACCAGCGTGAGGAGATGAAATGGGAGCGTGTTCGACGGTAGCCGAACTTAGGACGCAGCCTTCCGCGTCGAGCAAAACCGCACGCGTGCCTCCCGTTCCGATGTCTATCCCAAGAAGCTTAATTGCCATTGCTAGGGCAGCCTCAAATCAACGCCTCGCGGGCCTAGGTGGCGGCGCTCTTCTATTGTCAACGAAACCTGCAAGCGATAGCATCGCCGCTTTATCACCCCCGGAGGCGTCTCCTTGCTCAACCGTCGTCTTTTTCTTGCTTCCGCTGCCAGAGGTGCGGCAAGCGCGTCGTTGTTCGGCAATGAGCTTTCGGCTGGCAGAGTTCCGCTCGCTTCCGAGTCTTTTGCTCAACCTGTATACAACGTGAAGGACTATGGGGCAACCGGGAGCAAACAGGATGACGCGCGCCCCGCCCTCCAACAAGCTATCGATACTTGCGGAAAATCCGGTGGCGGCACGGTGTATGTGCCGCCCGGCGAGTACACCTCCGGACAAATCCACCTCCGATCGGGAGTGCGTCTATATCTGGAAGCGGGAGCAACCCTCTTTGCCTCGCTCGATGGACATCAATACGATCCACCTCCTAAGTCTGCGCTCCTGATCGGCGAGGCCCTGCACGACATCGCCCTCGAAGGCCGAGGCACGATTGACGGTCAAGCCTCCTACGAGTGGCGGCTCAACAATTTCACGGATTTCAATATTCGCTCCAACCAGCTCCTGATGGAAGCGACCGGGGAGCCGCTGCTGAGGCCGTTCCCTACCGGATTCGGCAAGGAGACCGTCTATCCGCGCTTGGTTCTGCTGCTTCGATGTCAGGACGTCAGGATCGCGGGCCTGAAGTTCCTCCGCTCGCGGAGTTGGACCATCAACCCGTATGCTTGCAAAAGGCTGGTCATCGATGGCGTCTACGTGTTTTCAAGCGCCAAGGAAGGCGTCTGGGCGGACGGCATCGACCCGGACGGCTGCCAGGACGTGCACATCGCTAATTCCACGATAGAGACCGGCGACGACTCCATCGTTTTCTGGTCGGCGAACATTTGGGGGCCGGCGCTGCCCACGGAAAACGTGACGGTCACGAACTGCAGACTCTCTTCGGCCTCCAGCGCGCTGAAGTTCTGTGACGGCAACTCGAATGCGGTCCGCCGAGTGACCATCGACAACGTCGTCATCACGAACTCGAATCGTGGTCTAGCGTTCATGGTATTTGACGGCGGCGTGGTAGAAGACGTTCTGATTTCCAACCTTTCGATCCAAACGCGCCGCTTCGACTGGTTCTGGTGGGGAGACGGCGAGCCGATTCACTTCAATATCAAGCGCCGCAGCGAGATCGATGGAGTCAAGCGAGACCACGAGCCGCCAGCCGGCAGAATCAGGAACGTCTCGATCTCCAACGTTATTGCTCATGGCGCGGGCACGTCGGGCATCAATGGTCATCCAGACAGTTGGCTCGAGAACATCCATCTGGATAACGTCCGGCTGTTCGTCTCTCACGACCCCGCAGGGCCTTACGAAAACACGCGCACGGCGATCGCGCTCCGCCAAGCTCGCAAGTTCTCCATGAGAGATGTCCAAATCCACTGGGATGAACCGTACTCCACGATGTGGCGGTGCGGTCTTACGGCGGAAGACGTCGAGGATCTGCGGCTCGATAATGTGGATGCAGAGGCCGCGCCTGGGTCCACCGCAGCCGTAATCGAGCTAACGAATGCCAATGGAGCAACACTGGAGTCTCTGCGCGCGGAAACGATCCATCTAGCAGGAAAAGCCACTCGCGGGGTTCGGCTGCTCCAGACCGACTCGACGATCTCGGCGGACTCTGACGTGAGTCAGGATGCTATCATCCGGAAGTAACGCCTCTGTTCTGTACGCTATTTTGGCAGGGTTTCTGTGCCTGTGATCGTGAAGTGACTCTCGACGACCGACAACCCTGATCCGGGTTGCCCTCCGCCGACTGAGATGGTGTAGTCGCCGGACGCGATGATGCGCTCGCCAGCGTCATTTACCTCGCTCAAGTCGCGCGGCTGCAGTGAGAAGTGTACGCGCCGCGTTTCTCCCTCTGGGACGCGCACGCGCGTGAATCCGCGCAACGCGCGAATCGGGGCATTCTCAGATTTCGGAAATGTAAGGTACAGCTCGGCAACTTCATCACCGTCACGCTGGCTCGTGTTTCGCACGTCAGCGTCAACCTCAAGGTCCGACCCGGCACTGAGCTCCGTCGACGACAGCTTGAGTCCGCTGTATTCGAATTGCGCATAGCTCAGGCCGAAACCGAAGGGAAACAAAGGCTGGCCAGCAAAATAGCGGTACGTGCGGCCCCGCATCGAGTAATCGTCAAACGGCGGAAGGTCGGCCACCGACTTATAAAAGGTCACGGGCAAACGCCCTGCAGGATTGTTGTCGCCCGCGATCGTCTCGGCGATTGCAGTGCCGCCTTCTTCGCCGGGATACCAGGCCGCGAGAATCGCGCTCGCCAAGTCGGGATCGACCGCCACCGCGCTGCCGCTCATCAGCACGACGATGACGGGCTTCCCCGTAGCGGCCAGTAGCTTCAGCAAATCCTGCTGAGGTTGCGGCAACGCGATATCCGTACGGTCACCTCCATAGAATCCAGGAACGCCGGGCCGCATCCCTGCATTCTCCTCGCTCTCGAGGTCGCGGGAAATTCCCAGACAAGCGACGATGACGTCCGCTTTCTGAGCGGCGGCAACGGCTTCATTGCGCAGCGCCTCTGCCGGCGGATCCCACAACAAAGTGATGCCTGCAGCGTCGCCGCCAAACGAAAGGTCGCGGTTCATATCCCCGCGGCTGTGGGAATACTCAAGTCGAATTTTGTGCGAGCCAGTATCGGCGAAACGAATAGGAATCATGAGGTCCGGCGTCGTAGGCCGCTCCTCCAGGAGCTTACCGTCGAGATATAGCCGGAAATTGTCAGCGTCTTTGCACGGATAGCAGCCGCCGATGTCGACACCGATTCGGTATTCGGCCGGCGCCGGCGGTGTGAATGTACCCGTCCATCGGACAGAGAACCTGCTGGTCGGCGCAGCCGGAATCGGGTCGAGGCCGGCCCAGTCGAAATCGACGGACTGATCCGCACGCGTCATGGCCGGCACGCCTTCGAAATTCGCGTTATTGAAGTA
>JASHQB010000343.1 GCA_030037775.1 Candidatus Acidiferrales bacterium | reverse complement strand
ATTTTGCGGGCGCGATGCAGAGTTTCCGGCGGCGTGCGCGGCTTGTCCTGCAATTTGAAATCGGGGTGGAACGCGGTGAAGTGCAGCGGAATCTCAGGGCCAAGATGATCGAGAATCCATTCGGCGAGCTTGCGCGTTTCAGATTCGTCGTCGTTGAGTGTGGGAATCATGAGATTGGTGATTTCGAACCAGACATTTGTTTCGTTTTTCAGGCGCTCGAGGGTTTCGAGAACGGGTTCAAGATGAGTGAGCGTGATTTTGCCGTAGAAATTCTCGGTGAAAGCTTTCAGGTCGATATTGGCCGCGTCGATGTGATCGTAAACTTCGTGAAAGGCTTCCTGGGTGATGTAGCCGTTCGAGACCATCACGGTATTGAGGCCGCGCGTGTGCGCGACCTTGCAAATGTCGATGACGTATTCGGCCCAGATGGTCGGCTCGTTGTAGGTGAATGCGATAGAAGGACATTTGTAATGAATGGCAAGCTCGACGACTTGAGCCGGTTCGAGGTGGGTGGAATGGACCTGGTCGCTACGCGATTTGGAGATATCCCAATTCTGACAGAAAAAACAACCCATGTTGCAGCCGGCGGTGCCCATGGAAAAAATTTTCGTGCCGGACAGAAAATGATTGAGCGGCTTTTTTTCGACGGGATCGATTTGAACGGCCGCGGGAGAGGCGTAGCCCAGGCTGTAGAGTTTTCCGCCGCGATTGACACGAATGAAGCAGAAGCCGGACTGGCCTTCGCCGATGTGGCAGTGGCGCGGGCAAAGATAGCAGTGCACTTTGCCGGCGGCGTCGGTGTCCCACCAGCGGGCTTCGTGGAGCGATTCCGCCCCATGAACAATTTGCAGTTCGGCCGGCACTTACTTTCGGTTCCTTTGCGGAATTATACTCCGCGGCTGGACTTGTGGCTGAACTCGGAATTCTAATCGGGGTAAATTGTGAAAAAACGGCGAAAATACCCGATTAGAAATGGCTCCGACCTTTTGTTTTGTGCAAGTTAGAGCGATTTCTAATTCCGGCACTTTTACCCGATTAGAATAGCGAGAGCGCATAAAAAGCGAAAAGGCCGCGTTTCCGCGGCCGCCTTCCTTTCAAAAATCTTTGCAGACCCCATGCACCTGCAACCATATGTGTATCATATAGTTAAGTCTTTGTCAATGAAAACTTAGCAGTGGGTCAGTTTGAGTTTCGACTCCTTGTGTCAGGATCAAGAAAATTCAAACTGACGCATCACCGAAAACTTCGGGAGGGTCAAGGATTCTTTGAGAGTTTGGCGTATTCGGCTTGGGCTTGCTTGAAGATGGGAATGCCGGGGTCGGCGTGCTGCCAGAGAGCGAGGAAATCCTGATAGGCCTTGCGGGCGTTGGCGAGCGCATCGGGTTGCACTGACGGATTTGCGCCGCCATTTTCGCCGTGGCGGAATAAACCCGCCTCTACAGCGTAGGCGCGGGCGAGGCCCAAATGCGCAAGGGCGCCAATCGGCTCCATCAGGACGAAGCCGCCGTGGCTGATGATTTTTTGGAATTCGGCGGCGGCTTCAGGTCCCTGCTTCGCGGCCAGATATGCTTGCCCCCTTGCATATGGCGGATATACCACCAAGCCGAAAGCGCCGAGAGGGCCGCCCAGGTCATAGGGCAGGCTGGGCTGAAGGAGTTCGATAGCTTTCGATGCGTCACCGTGAAGCAAGGCCAACTGCGCGCGGATCACGGGAATATCAATGTATTGAGCGACGGTATCCTGCGGGAAGCGCTTCGCCAAGTCGTCCGCCAGAGACTGAGCTTTGGCGGCGTCGCCGATAAGAGCCATGGCATAGGCCGCGCGGAATTGAACATCGCGATTGGTCGAAAGCCCGAGGGCAGTCGAGGCGTACTGCCGGGCCACGGCGGCATCGCCAACGAGAGCTTCGCGGAGCGCCACGTCGGCATCCATTCCGGCGATGATTTCCTTTCCGTCATTGGCCTGCTTCGCGGCGCTGAGCGCCTGCTGCGTCAGGCCGAGCGCTTTCTGTTCCTGACCTGAGTAAGCAGCGGTGTCGGAATCCACTGCAAGAAACAGGTCCTGGGCAATCTCTGTCTTTGACCGGGCAACCTCGCGAGCCATGCCTGCCGGATCGCCCTGCAGGAAGGCAACATAGTAGACGGCAGCGCGCAGAGAGACGGAATCGCGATTTTTCGACTGGGCCTCTTGAATCACTGCCTGAGCTTCTTGGAGACGATTCACGGCCAGAAAGGCGATAGCAGTATTCGAGTAGTCAACGCCGTCTGGAGTGAGGCGGAGGGCTGCTTGCGATTCTTCCAGGGCGCGGTCCAGCTGCCCCACCTCAAGGTAAATGATGGCCAAGTTTGAGGACGGGACATCGTCCTGCGGATATTCAGACTGCCACAGCTCATAGGCTTGCTGCGCTTTTGCGAGATCGCCGAGGACGAATTGCTCATAATGCGAGTCAATATAAAGTTTTTCCTTTTCGCTTACGCGGTCGCGCAATCCATAAGCCTTGGTGGCATTTTCCGCAGAAGCCTCCCGCTCGCCTAGATTGGAATAGACGGTGCCGAGGGCAGCGTAAGCCATGGCGAAGTTGGGATCGAGCTGGACAGCGCGCTGGAAAAACGGCAGAGAACCAACATTGTGATTGGCCAGTTGTATTTGCCGACCGCGACTGAAGGATTGCAGGGCTTCGAGGGACGAGGTGGAAGCCTGCTCGATGGGCGTGTCGTATTTCTGGACGCTGCTCAAGGATTCGCCGAGCTGTTTGCGAATTGCGGATGAGACCTTGCCCAAGGCGGCGAGAACGTCGTTTTTGCCGGCGGCCTGGGCCTCGGTGCTGGCGAGGAGCTGGCCGGTGGCGCAGCCGAGGGCCTTCAGTGTGAGCAGATATTGGCTTCCCACCTGTGCGATGGAGCCGTCCAGGACAGCGGAGCTGGAGGTGCGCACGCAAATGTCGCGCGCGACGTCCGGGCTGAGGCGGGCGTCGGCAGTCTGGCCCATCATCTTGAGGGTTTGCTGGATGCGATCTTCGGAAAGGAGATTCAGAAAAGGCGACTGGTCGAGCTGCACGGCAAGGCCCTGGCGCAGAGTGCCGTCGAAGACGGAGTCGCCGGTGGTGTTGGTGAAATCGGCGAGGACGATGGTGTCTTTGGAAGTGAGCGCGGGCGCGCGATGGAGGAAGGCATAGACGCCGTAGGACGCGGCAGCAATGAGCACGAGGGCGACGACGATTGTGGCAGCGGCGCCGAATTTGTGCTGGCGGGCGACGGCGACGACGGTGGACGAGCGGGAGGGATGCTCGGCGGCAGGCGCAATGGCGGCTGGCGAGGAACCGGGAACGCGCGGCGAGGTCGCTGATGCGGCGCGGGAAATTTGCGCTTCCGCCGGGGCATCGCGACGAGCGGCGGAGACAGCGGATTCGTCGGCAGTGACGACGCGGCGGCTGGAGTCGGTATCGCGCTTGAGGCGGCGGAGATCGGCGCGCAAATCGGCGGCGTGCTGATAGCGCAGAGAGGCATCTTTTTCGAGAGCCTTCTGAATGATCTCTTCGAGCTTTGGCGGGAGATCGGGATTGATGCGAACGGGAGAAACAGGAGCGCGATTGAGGATGGCTTCGGTGATGAGTCCGGAGCTTTCGCCGCGAAAGGGGAGGACGCCGGTGGCCATTTCGTAGAGAACGATGCCGAAAGAAAAAATGTCGGTGCGGGCATCGAGAGCCTTGGCGCGGACTTGCTCGGGCGACATGTA
>JASHQB010000342.1 GCA_030037775.1 Candidatus Acidiferrales bacterium | reverse complement strand
CGCCGGGACAGGCGACGTAGCCTGAGGCGCGTTCGATGAGGGCGAACAGGCGCTCCTGCCAGGTTTTCACGGAAATGATTTCGTCGACCCAGCGGTTGGCGGAGGCGTTGAAGAATTCAGCGGTGATGCCAAGGACCTTCCCACCTGCTTCCTTGGCACCGCGGGAGACGGCTTCCATCACCCCGCCATAGCCGCGGCTGCAGATGGTGAATCCGCGAGAGGCGAGTTGCGCGCCGAGTTCCTGAGCGAGAGCGTAGTGCGAATCGCCTTCGCGAGGGCGCGAGCTGCCAAACACAGTGATGATTTTGGCCGGCGCGCCGGAATTCCTCATTTGTGTTTTTTCGAAGGCTTCTTCGCGGGGGCGCCAAGATCCTGGATCATGGCCACGGCGATGGCATCGAGAACTTTGACCGCGTCGCGAGTGGGCCCGCCGTTGTGATTATCGAACATGGAAAAAACCAGGCGCTCGCCGTGAAGCGTGGTGGCAAAACCGGAAACGGCCTGGGTATGTTCGACCGAGCCGGTCTTGGCCTGAATACGGCCTTGCGCCGGCGTGTCGATGAGGCGATGTTCGAGAGTGCCGTCGACGCCGGCAACGGGCAAAGTGGTGATGAAAGCAGCGCCCCAAGGCTGCTGCTGCGCGTATTCAAGCAAGGCCACGACGGCGCGGGGCGTGACCAGGTTCCCGCGAGACAATCCTGAACCGTCGTCCACGACAACATCTCCGGGCTGGACGCCAATCGACGTGAGGAATTTCTGCTCGACGGCCAGCCCTCCGGCCAAGGAGGCCATTCCGGTCTGCTGTTTCGCCACGGTGCGCAAAAGAATTTCGGCGTGCAGGTTCTCGCTGACTTTGTTCAAGACGCGAACGATTTCAATCAATGGCGGCGAATCGTGCTCAGCAAGGACAAGAGGCGCGGGAGCAGCAGCGTCTGACGACAGCGCCGGCGAGGGCGAGTCGGTGGGCGGATTCTCGGGAGGAGGCGAGGCGTGCTGCGCGCGGGCGTCCCCGGTGACGCGGATGCCGCGCGCCGAGAGCATTTGCTTCAGCACGTGAGCGGTGTAATCCGCGGGATCGGGCATGGCGGCGGGCAGATCCATGGTTACGTGGCCGAAAGGAATCGAGCCGCGCAGAAGAGATTTCTTGGGGCCGGGCTCGGCAACCATATGGAAGTCCGGAGGCGAATCGGTGGCGCCGGTGGTGATTCCGTAATCGTAGACGTCATAGCCGGGCCAAGGCTCGACGGTGACCCAAGCGGATGCGCCGAGCTGATTGCCGGGCGTGACCTTCACATCGAGGCCGTTGTCGTCGAAACAGATGGCGCTGACGGCGGCGCCGTAATCCTCGGGCAAATCGCCAATGCTCCAGCCCCGGGGATAAGGATCGTAAGGAAAGTAAGAATCGTCGCCGTCAATGTCGCCGTCAATTTCCTTGAGGCCTTTTGCGACCAGGGCGTCGACGAGTTCGGCCAACGGTTTGTCGGAAGGGCCATCGATGGGGTTGGTTGCATCGTAGGGAATGCGGCGATTGGAAAAGTCGGGATCGCCGCGCCCGACCAGAATCAGGTCGCCGCGCAGGCGGCCGGATGGATCCAGGGTGCCGCGAGTTTCGATGGTGGTGCGGAAGCGATAGTCCGGGCCGAGCGTCGCCAAAGCAAGTGCGGTGGTGAACAATTTTGTGTTCGACGCGGGAGTGAAATAGCGATCCGCGTTCAATCCGTAGATAGGCTGCTTGGTTTCGGCATCGACAATGAGCGCACCGAGAAAGGCTTTTTGCGCGCTGGGATCAGCGAGGGCCGCGTCAACGTCGTGCTGGAATTGGGCAATGCCGGGCGCGATGCGCGGCGCGGATTTTTTCTTGGACTTCTGGGCAAAAGCCGGAAGGGCGACGGCGTACGAAATCAGTGCCGCGAGAATGCCGATGCGAATCGTCTTCGGGTACACGAAATCTCCGTTCGAAAAATCGCTGGAGTTCAAATCCAGCGGGCGATTATATGCTATTTGGCAGCGGCGCATCCGTGGCGCGCGCTCGATATTTTCACGGAACCAATACTGGCGGGCAATCGCGCGGCGTCCTTGTGAAGCGCAGCCGGATTGACTTAAGATGTGCGCCAGCCGAGGAGGCTTTCTACGATGCGGAGAATGTTCACATTGGTTCTGGGAGTCGTGCTTACCGGGTTGCCGACTTTGTTGACCGCGCCGCGAGCGCATGCGGCCGATAAACCGAACAAGGACGAACAACGGCTGCAGAACGCCGGGGAAGTAATGAAGGAGATTCTCGACATTCCCGACGATATTCCCCAGGATTTGTTGGACAAGGCGGACTGCGTGATCGTGATTCCGTCCGTACTCAAGTTCGCAATCGGGATCAGCGGCAGTTACGGCCGTGGCGCGATGACCTGCCGGAGCGGACCAAATTTTCAAGGGCCATGGGGCGCGCCGACGATGATGGCGCTGGAGGGCGGCGGCGTGGGATTCCAGCTCGGCGGGCAGGCGACGGATTTTGTGCTGCTGGTGATGAACCCGCGCGGAGCGAACGGCATTTTGACGAGCAAGGTGAAACTGGGCGCGGATGCCGCGGCGGCAGCGGGGCCCAAGGGGCGCGACGCGGCGGCGGCTACCGACGCGACTCTCCGCGCGGAGATTTTGACCTATTCGCGATCGCGCGGATTGTTCGCCGGCGTATCACTGGAAGGCTCGACGCTGCGTCCGGACAACAGCGGAAATGAAGCGGTTTATGGCAAGAAGATCGACGCCAAGGACATCGTGCTGAAAGGCGCGGTGGGCGTGCCCCAAGCGGCGCAATTGATGATCGATACGCTGCAAAAGCATTCGCCGAAGAACCATTCCGACGCGAAATAGCAGGGGAAAGTTCGCGACGCAGTGAGATTGTCCGTGGCGGACCGTTCCGCCCGCGATTGATATTCTCGAAAAGGAAGCGGCCAGCGCGGCAGCCCGAACGCTGCGCGGCGTAGTGTTGCGTTGACGTTTCGCGTTGGCGGCAAAACGCGCCACCGCCTGAGCTTGCCTGCATGCAGTGAATCCCGTACCCTGAATGACTCTTCCTCTGCCATCCGGAGAAATTGTGAGCTGTCCGATCTGCGAGAAGCGGCCGCCGAAACGATTCTGTCCGGCAAAGGGCGAACGAATTTGCGCGATCTGCTGCGGGACGCAGCGCGAAGTGACCATCGATTGCGCACCCGACTGCACCCACTTGATCTCCGCGCGGCGATATGAAGTGGAACACCGCAAACCGCCAGAGATGGAAACGGCTCCGTTTCCCGACGTAGAATTCTCGCCGGAAGTTCTGCGGCGACACCCGGAAGGGCTTTCGGCGATTGGCCTGGCGGTGATCGGTTTCGCGCAACAGAACGACGGTCTGCGCGACCCGGAGATTTTGGCAGCGCTGCGGGCGTTGGCCGAAGCGTATCGCACGCTGGAATCCGGAATTTATTTCGAGCGACCGCCGGATGCGCCGATGCCGCGCGCGCTGTACACGCATCTGGCGGAGGCGTTACAGGAATTCAAGAAGCAGAAGTCGCAACAGAGCGGATTTACGACGCTGAAAGATTCGGAAATCTTCCGGCTGCTGGTTTTCTTTCTGCGTTTGGGAGCGCGCGAGACAAACGGCCGGCCGAAGGCGCGGGGATTTCTGGATTTTCTCTACGCCCAATTCCCAGCGGCACAGGCCGCAGCGGAGCGCGGGGCTCCGCGCATCATCCTACCCTGAGGCTGCCTTGAGGGCTTTCCCCACGCGCGGCAAGCCGGGAAATTCAGACGTGGCGGTACAGCCGCGCAGTTGCGTGCCGAGCGCCAAGCTCATTTGCGGGGAGCGCCATGCGCGAGCGTCAGAACCGCTGCGGTCGGGACGCGTATCGAAACCGTACTTTTTTCGCAAGCGCTCGACGCGCTCAGAGATTTCGCGGCGGTAAGCCTCCGGCGCGTTTCCGTGACTCACATACCAATCCTTGTAGCGGCGGGCGAGCTTGGGGAACTTCGCTTCGACAAAGGGAATGAATTGCTTGAGTGCGGAAGGCATCAGAAAGAGCACGCGCCCGGCGAACCACAAGGCTCCAGCGTCGCGCGCGGCGTGCGCCAAAGAGTCGAGAGCCTCTTCGCCGTCGGTGATTCCCGGCACGATGGGCATGGCCAGAACTCCGGCGTCGATTCCCGCCGTGCGCAGGCGCTCGACGGCGGCGAGGCGCAGATCCGGGCGAGGAGCGCGCGGTTCGAGCAGACGCGCGAGACGGGGGTTCAGGGTGGTGACCGACAGATTGATGCTCAGGGACGAACGCGATGAAATTTGCTTCAGCAGGTCGACGTCGCGGACGACGCGATTGGACTTGGTGGTGATGGAAAGGCTCAGGCCATCGCGGGCGACCATCTGCTTCAGGATCGATTGAGTGACTTGATATTCCTGCTCGGCGGGCTGATAGGGATCGGTGGCGGTGCCGATGGCGATATGATCGCCCCAGATTTTCTCGTTGCGCAAATCGCGCTCGACGAGGGCGCTGGCGTTTTCCTTCACATAAATCTTGCGCTCGAAATCGCCGCCCTCAAGCTCCATATATTCGTGGGTATAGCGCGCGTAACAGTACTTGCAGCCGAATTCGCATCCACGGTAGGGATTGATGGTCCAGCCAAAAGGGACCCGTGGAGAATCGCAGCGGTTCAGAATGGAGCGCACTGGCAGGACGAAATACTCGGTGCCACGTTTGGCGTCAGTCAAAGGGGAAGATGCGGCGAGGCGCGCGATACCTACCAGTTCGTCCGCAGGCTTCCAACTCCGGCGATCAGCCGGAGGGGGCGGAGAAGCACTGCGAGGCTCACTCGAACCGTTGGGAGCGGCGGCGGGAAAAAGAGTGAGGCTGGATTCGACCGAACGGGGCACAGGGCGCTTTGCCGGCGCCGATGCGGTTCGGATCGTGGGAAAAGTAGCCATCAGTAAAGCGCTCACCTCGCCGAATGGAGTGAGTGGAGTATTTCGCTTTTTGTTCGCTTTGTCAAGCACAATTATTCGCTATTTGTTCGCCTACAGTGGTTGCGGCCATTCAGTCAATGGCGATTCCCAGAGAGAAGTGGCCGGGGGGCGGCGAGGGCTGGCATACTTGAGGAACGGGACCTCAATCGTGAGCGACGTCAATATCCTGGTGATCGACGACGATTCGGCAAGCCAGCACGCCCTCCAGCAGGTGTTCGACACGGAAGGTTGGCGCGTGAGTGTCGTACCCATTCCCAGCGAGGCGCTGCGGGAGCTGGCGCGCGGGCGATGGAGCCTGGTGGTGGTCAACGTGGCGTTGGCAGACCTGACCGGCCCGCTGTTTGCGACACTGAAGACGCTGGCGCAGACCGAGGCAGATCCCAGCAGAGATCAGAAACTGCTCCGGGTGCTCTTCCTGGTGCCGCATGTGGCGGCGCGCTGGGCTCAGCCCGTGCTGGACCGCGAGGGTTTGCCGTACGTCATGAAGCCCTTCCATCTGCACGATTTCCTGGAGAAAGTCAGCGACCTTTTGATCGAGGCAAAAGCGATCCCGCAGCCGATCCGCGACACGCGCCTGCCGGCGGCGGGAAAGGAGCGGCGGCAGAAGGAGAGGCGAGGGGAGCGGCGGCACGGGCAAATGTTCGCATCGCGAGAAGATTACATGATGACCGAGGAAGAGATGTTGGATTTCGAAAAGCAGGAAGAAGACGAGCGCAAGAAGAAACAGGAAGAAGAAAAAAAACGCGACGTGCTGTAACCAAGGACCGCGAAAAAAACCTTTACCTGCCACTCTCTCCCACGGCGCCTGATTTGCAGCGATGCACGACGCTGCGATCCTCGGTTTCCGCCAGAAGCTCCTCGACGCTCTTGTTTTCGACCGGATGGCGCAGGGCCGGAGCGATTTCCGCCAGCGGCACCAGAACGAAGCGCCTCTGACTCATCCGAGGATGGGGGACTTCGAGCTCGGCGGTGCGAATAACGCTTGAGCCGTAGAGCAATATATCCAGATCGATGACCCGCGGTCCTCTGCGCACGGTGTGCTTGCGGCCGAGTTCATTTTCGATTTCCTGGAAAGTTCGAAGCAACTGGCGCGGCATCAAATCCGTTTCAACCTCCAAGACACAGTTCAGAAACCAACTCTGCGTGGCCACGTCGACCGGCTCGGTCGAATAGATCGAGGATTGCCGTACGATGCGAACGCCTCGCGCGCCGAGAGCTTGCATGGCGGCTGCGATCTGCTCTTCACGGTCACCAACATTCGAACCCAGCGATATGTATGCGGTTTTCATCCCCAGTCGACCCCGTCATATCAGAAAAGTTGCGGCTGCCGACGCGGTTCATCCACGCCGAAGTGTTTGTACGCCAATGCCGTGGCCACGCGACCGCGCTGGGTACGGTCGAGAAGGCCGAGCTGCATCAGGTATGGCTCGTAAATCTCCTCGATGGCGTCCTCTTCCTCGCTGAGCGCCGCAGAAAGCGTGTTCAGCCCAACCGGGCCGCCGCCGTATTTGTGAATGATGGCGAGCAGCAAGTTGCGATCGACTTCATCGAGACCGTGTTCATCGACGCCGAGCATCTCCAGAGCCTCCCTGGCGACACTGAGCGTGATCTTGCCGCCGGCGCGAACTTCGGCGAAGTCCCGCACACGGCGCAGCAAGCGATTGGCCACGCGCGGAGTGCCGCGGCTGCGCCGCGCAATCTCTTCCGCGCCGGCGTCGTCCATGGAGATACCGAGGATGCGAGCCGAGCGGCGCACGATTTCGACGAGATCTGTAGGCGCATAAAAATCCAACCGATGCACAATGCCGAAACGCGAGCGCATCGGGGCCATGATCAATCCCGCTCGCGTGGTGGCGCCGACCAAGGTGAATTTCGGCAACTGATACGGGTGGATTCGCGCGCCGGGACCCTGGCCGATAATCAAGTCGAGGCGAAAATCTTCCATCGCCGGATAAAGGATTTCTTCGATGGCCGGCATCAGGCGGTGGATTTCGTCCAAGAAAAACAGCTCGCGCGGCTCGAGCGCGGTAAGGACCGCGGTGACATCCCCTTTGCGTTCGAGCAACGGGCCGGAGCTGATCTTGATGCCCACTTGCATCTCGCTGGCGAGAATTTGCGCGAGCGTTGTTTTCCCCAAACCGGGCGGACCGTAAAGCAGGACGTGATCGAGGGCTTCGCCGCGGCTGCGCGCCGCTTCGACCGCGATTTTAAGATTTTCCTTTACGCGCGGCTGGCCGATGAAATCGTCGAAGCGCTTGGGACGTACGCTCGCCTCGATGCGCGCGTCCTCGTCGAACGCATGCCCGGAAACGACGCGATGTTTCAATTCAGCCATTTCCGCGTTCAACCCGTGACCGCGCGAGCGCCCTTCTCGATGGCTGCGCCCCCCAGCTTCTGCAGGGCCGCGCGGAGCAAGGCGTCGAACGTCAAGTTGTTGCCACGCAACTGCTCGATGGTCTTCTCGACGGAGCGCGATTCATAGCCCAAATTTATGAGAGCCGAGCCAACGTCGGCTTCCACCTGGGAGCGTGGCGATGGCTTGGCGGTTTCGGCGACTTCAACGACGGCGAGTTTGTCGCGCAGTTCGAGGATAATGCGCTCGGCAGTCTTCTGTCCGACGCCAGGAATGCGGCGCAGCTGGACAATATCGCCTTTGCGAACCGCCGGAACGAGCTCGTCGAGGCTCATCCCTGACAAAATCTTCAGAGCCAGATTTGGCCCGACACCGGTGGCGGAGATGAGCAGTTCAAAACATTGCTTTTCGCGGGCGGTGAGAAATCCGTAAAGCGCAATTTGATCCTCGCGCAGATGAGTGTGGATCAACAAGGTAACTTCGGCGTGCAGCGCGCCAAGGCCGGTGAAAGTGGAAAGCGGAATCTGCACCTGATAGCCCACGCCGGCCACATCGACGATGACTTGATTCGGGCGTTTGTCGGCGAGCGCGCCGCGCAGCTGTCCGATCATGCGAGCGATTATTGATGAGTGTCCGCGTGGTGTCAACGCGGCGCGAAACGACCGGTTCCAGCCAGATGCGAGATTCACCGGGGATTATGGGAATTGCCGCCAGTAACCGCAGATCGACACGACCATCTCCGAATTTACGGATACGGGCGATTCGACCGTTCGGAAAATGAACGAAAGGGCTGCGCGAATTTGGAATGCTGAGGTGTTTTCGAGCACCCGGTGACGACGGCAAAAAAAATATTTGGTTACTTGACCCTTAGCATGATTCGTTGCGAAAAACCGCGCGTCTAAATATGCGAAGTGGGGCCCTGTTGAAAAAGGAGAAGAAAAAATGACGCGCAACAGACTGTGCCAGGTATTTGCGTTAATGCTGCTTCTGACCGTAGCTCTTCCGGTTGTAGCAGCACCCAATAACAACAGCATGGTATTGACCGGTGATATCTTGGCGAAGGGAACCTTCAATCTTGTCGGCAGCAAATCGCTCGATGGAGCGACGCTTGCAGCAGGTGAATACAAGGTGATAGCCAGCGACTCGCAGGTTTCCTTTTTGCTCAAAGGAAAGATTGTCGCTCAGGCGCCGATTCAGTGGAAAGACATCCAGCTTGCGGACACCAATGCAGTGGTCGACCAAAGCGGAAGCATTCAGGAAATCCGCTTCAAGGGCAAAGGGCGCTCCGCGGTGATCATGTGAAGGTCACACAACCAGCGGGCGCCGAGGCAAAGTGGCGCCCGCAGTTTTCATAGCACTGGCCTTCCGGGACGGGTTAATGCCGCAAGCGATCGTTGCGGATGGCTTCTTCGACGAGGCTTTCAAGTTCGCGACGAGTGAGCGGAATGCGATCCGGCTCGGATGAGTCAGAGGTGATGGGGCAAGTGGCGGCTGTCTCGATACCGTATCGAGCACGCGCGACTAACAACTTGTCGACGTCCTTGCGGGAAAGCAGAACCTGCTTGTGAAGCAATTCGGTGACGAGCGCCACTTGGGCAAAATGTTCGACGGTCTCCATGCGGTAATACGCTGTGAGCAGATCGACACCGCAGGTCACTGCACCGTGGTTGGCCATGAGAATAGCATCATGCGATTGCACAAAGGGTTCAATGGAATCCGTAAGCTCCGATGTGCCGGGCGTGCCGTATTGCGCCAAGGGAACGGTGCCAAGGCCAATCACCGCCTCGCTGAGCAGCGCTTTGTCCAGCGGCAGGCCCGCGGCGGCGTAACCCGTGGCGGTGACCGGATGGGCGTGGCAAACGGCGTTGACGTCGGGGCGCAAGCGATAAATCAGCAGGTGCATGGCAAGCTCTGAAGACGGACCGCGAAAACCTGAGATCTTATTTCCCGCAAAATCGGTGACCACCATGTCCTCGGGAGACATCATTCCCTTGGAAAGGCCGGTCGGGGAGGTGAGCACGCGATGCGAATCGAGGCGAAGAGAAATGTTGCCGTCGGTGGCCGCGACGAAATTGCGCTGATGGAACCACCGGCCGACGGCGCAGATGTCGCGGCGATGCTCGTCTTCGCTCTTTAGAACGCCATGCGAAATGGTGTCGGGAATCAGCATCGCAAGCCTGCCATCCTTCGCAAGCACCTTATACACGAAGCGGAGGGATATTTCCACCTCGTCGGCGACGCGAAGCCTAGCCGATTCCAGGGGGTTTATGCGTAGATACCGCGATGCTTAAGGGCAATAGCCACGCGGTCGATAGCCAGCATGTAAGCGGCAATACGATTGTTGACGCCGTGCTTTTCTGCGTAGCGCACCACATCGTCGAAACTGCGGTCCATGACGTCCTGCAGGCGCTCGTTCACTTCGCGCTCACGCCAGAAAAAGCCCTGGCGATCCTGCACCCACTCGAAGTAGCTGACGGTCACGCCGCCAGCATTTCCCAGAATGTCGGGAATAATGAAGACGCCCTTCCTGCCAAGCACTTCATCCGCCGGCGCGGTGGTGGGGCCGTTGGCGCCCTCGCAAAGAATCTTGGTTTGCACGCGATTGACATTCTGGCTGGTGATTTGATTCTCGATGGCCGCAGGCACCAAAATATCGCAAGGTTGGAAGAGCACTTCGGAAGACGAAAGCTTCTGGCCGCCGCCCGGGAAATCAGGTAGAGCTTTGTGCTGGCCGTAGACCCAGTCGATGACTTTCGGTACGTCGAAGCCTCTTTCGTTATACAAGCCTCCGTGGACATCGGCCAAACCAATGATCCTGTATCCGGCTTCGTGCATGAGGCGCGCGCCCATGGAACCCACGTTTCCGAAGCCCTGAATCACGACCCGGCAGCTTTCCTTTTTCAGGCCCAGCTTGGCGATGGCTCTGTCGCAAACCATCATCACGCCGCGGCCGGTGGCCTCCGGGCGTCCCAACGAGCCACCCAATTCGAGCGGCTTGCCGGTGACGACCGCGGTGACGGTGTGGCGCATGTGCATGGAATAGGTGTCCATAACCCAAGCCATGATCTGCGCGTTGGTGTTGACGTCCGGAGCCGGCACATCGCGCTCTGGGCCGAACCAATCGGAGAGTTCCGCGGTGTAGCGCCGCGTGAGCGCTTCCAATTCACGCTGCGACATTTTGCTTGGGTCGCAAATGACGCCGCCCTTGGCGCCGCCAAAGGGAATATCGACCACGGCGCACTTCCAGGTCATCCACGAGGCGAGCGCGCGGACTTCGTCGATGGTGACGTCCGGCGCGTAGCGGATGCCGCCTTTGCCCGGCCCGCGGACCAGCGAGTGCTGGACGCGATAGCCGGTGAAAACCTCGAGTCTGCCATCGTCCATTTTCACCGGGATGTAAACCGTGATTTCCTTGTTGGGGTTCTGCAGATATTTGTACAAGTCCTGCGCAAGACCGAGTTTCTTGGCCGCTTCTTCGAAGCGCGCTTCCGCAGCTTCGTAGGGATTCAGTTCATGTTCGAGCGACAGTGTGGCCATGATGGCGTTCTCCTGGGCGAAACGGAATTGGATGATAGCACTGGCCGATTGTGCGCGGCAGAAGTTCCTTGACGACCGATTGTATCCAGCACCTCAGAATTCGAGTCAACCTGCGCCAGTATATGAAGCGCGCACGCGGCAGCGCAAGAATCTGCGGCTCCTTGATCGGTTATGGATAAAAACAGAGGCGCAAAAGCGATTTCGCGAGTCAGCGGCCGGCCCGCGAGAATCAAGACCGGGCTCCGAAAACGTAGTGGTTAAGAATGAGCCTTGCGAGGCGGCGTTGATCGTGGCGTATCACGCCGCCGCGCTGGAGAAGGTCCCCCGCCACGTAGGGCACACCCATTTTGTCCAGTTCTTCGAACGAAGGGTCGACCGGTTCAGCTCCCTCCTTGCGGTAGCGGCGCAATATATGCGCCGGCGCGGGCGCCTGGTTGACGACAATGGAATCAAACAAACCTTTGCCAGCATGCTCGTAAATTGCACGTACGTGGTCGGCAAGGGAATACCCCGTTGTTTCGCCGGGCTGGGTCATCAAATTGGCGATGTAAACACATTTGGCCCGCGACCGGGCGATCGCCGCGGCAACGCCCCGCACCAGCAGATTGGGAATGACGCTGGTATAAAGCGAGCCCGGACCGAGCAAAATCAGACTCGCTTTATGGATGGCGCGCATCACCTCTGGCAACGGCCGCACGGTGGCAGGCACAAGCCTGATGCGGCGGATGCGGCGGCGTGAGCTGGAGATTTTGGTTTCCCCCACAACGATGCGGCCGTTGTCGAGGGTGGCTTCGAGTGTGACGTTTTCTGCCGTGGAGGGAAAGATGCGGCCACGCGTCGCCAAGACATTACTGGACAGCCGCACGGCCTCCGGAAAATCACCGGTGATGTGGGTCAGCGCCGCCAAGAACAAATTGCCGAAACTATGGCCGCCGAGCCCGCTACGCGGCCCCGGAAATCGATACTGGAACAGGCGGGCGAGCAAGGCTTCATCCGGCGAAAGAGCCACCATGCAGTTGCGGATATCGCCGGGTGGCAGAATCGAATACTCGCGGCGCAAGCGGCCCGAACTGCCGCCATCGTCGGTGACGGTTACGACGGCATCGATTTGAAGCAGCGGCCGCGACCTGCGTTCCTCGCCGGGCCGCGCGGTGTATTCCTTCAGGCCCCGTAGCAACATGGAAAGACCGGTCCCGCCGCCCAGAGCGACCACGCGGATTTGTCCGGAGCGAGTTTTTGCAGGGATTACCACAGACGAAAAAAGCTAACCGCTTGCGCCTTCTCGCTCAGGGTAGAGAAGTTCGGTAAAGCGAGGGTCTTCCTGAAGGAAAGCAAAGTCTTCGTCGTTGCGTGCGCGATAGCGATTTTCCGCGCGCAATTGAATGGCGATTTTCAGATTCTGCATCGAAGATTCGGCTTCGCCGGTCAAGCAATCCAGAGCGGCCATGGCATAAACAATGTGATCCGCCTTCGGCGCAGACTTGCGCGCGCGGTCCAGATGCTCACGGGCATCATCCCAGCGTCCCAGATTCATCATGGCGATGCCCTGGTTGTAGTGGTCCTCGGCCGACTTCGCGGCTGGTTCCGCAGGCCGGGAAATGCGCTGGCCGCAAATGCGAAGATGAATTCGTGCGCGGTCTGCAAGTTCCTTGCTGGGGCCGTCGATAACCCGCTCGAGCACTTCCTTGGCACGAGGGAATTTCTGCTGCTGGAAGTACTTGAGCCCCTCTTCGTAGGCCTTTAGCTGCAGTAGAGTGGCTTGATCGTTCGGGTCGCGCAAAACAGCGTGATGCTGCTTTTTCGGTAAGGCTTTCTTTTTCAGAGGCTTGCGGTAGCTACGACCCTGCGACGAAGTACGACTGCCCCGCTGTTTGGTCTTCCCGCTCGAGCGCGCCATACGCAAAATAGAATAACAGCGGACACATGCGGCGTCAACTCACTAGATTTGGAGCGAATGGCGACATTTTCAGGCTGGTACGACTCGGGATTTCACGGCTTCCTGGCGCCTCATTTTGCGGCTTTGACCAGTATGCCCAGTCCGAGGATACTACCTCAGGCGATGAGAAGGTTATCTGTTCCGAAGCAGCGACGAAAGACACCAGATGTTCTGCTGCACGCTGCTGTGCTATAAGTTAACGACGATAAAACTGAGGGGCTTGTGCCGTTTATAAACTTTCCCGCGAGAGAGATTAACTGCAAGCTTGTCTACTATGGCCCTGGCCTTGGGGGCAAGACTGCCAATCTGCAGTGGATTTACGACCACACGGGCAACAATCAAAAGGGGAAAATGGTTTCGCTGGCGACGGAAACAGACCGGACGCTATTTTTCGATTTCCTGCCGCTCGATCTCGGCTCGGTGCGGGGATTCCGCACGCGCTTCCATTTGTATACAGTTCCCGGGCAGGTTTTTTATGAAGCGAGCCGGCGGTTGATTCTGAAAGGCGCGGACGGCGTTGTGTTCGTCGCGGACTCGCAAGAAGAGCGTCTGGACGCAAATTTCGAAACGATCGACAACCTGAAGGAACATCTAAAAGACCACAATCTAAACTTCGATACGATTCCCTATGCCTTGCAACTCAACAAGCGGGACCTCCCCAACGCCATGCCCACGGCCGAATTGACCAAACAACTGCAACTGAAGGGCGAGCCGGTGATCGAAGCGGTCGCCGTGCAAGGTCAGGGCGTTTTTGATACGTTGAAGGAAGTGGCGAAGCTCGTCCTGAATGATTTGAAGAAGAATTCCTGAAGCCCGTTGATCCGCGAAATACTTCAGCCAACCGCCGGTTCTGCCGATACGAAACTGGCCACCGCCTGGGCTTCGTCGTCCAGCGTCGGAATCGTCTCGGTAAGCCGCATGACTTCCAGCACTTCGCGCGTGTGCCCGCCGGCGTGCAGAAGTTTGAACGAGCCGCCGGCCTTTTTCATTGACGTATAGCCGTGAAGCAGGCTACAGATGCCTGAACTGTCCAGCTGTGTCACCTTGGCGAGGTTTACCAGGATCTTTCGCGCACCTTGCCGTGACAATTCCCGGAACTTCTCGGTCAGCGCATCGCTGTTTGGTCCGATCACCAAACGGCCGTCCAAATCCACAACATCCACATCCGATAAGCGGCGCGACGAAATTTTCAGAGGCATCCCAGCTCTCCTACCCGCGCTTGCGCGTCTCTCCGCGGCAAATGGAATTATACCCCCGAGATCACCGGTTCGCCGAGGCTGCCTCGGCGTAAGTGACACGTGGGTTGGCGCCCTTGACAGTATGATGCGGCCCGAATAATTTCGATGCATGGAGCATCAGCGCTTACATTCGTGGCGCGTGACGCCCCGCGAAGCCGCCCGGATCCAGTTGCGGTTGCGCCCGAGATTGGAATTGACTGATCGTTTGCCGGCCGTCCGGCGCGTTGCGGGAGCCGATCTGGCGTTCGATCTTGACCGCAAGCGGGCCATTGCCGGCGTGGTGATTTACATATTTCCGGAGATGCAGGAGATCGAACGCGTATGGGGTGAAAGCGCCATCACGTTCCCCTATGTTCCGGGGTTGCTGAGTTTTCGTGAGGCGCCGGCGCTGCTGAAAGTGTTCGCGCGCGTGAAAAATACGCCGGACCTGATTTTTTGCGACGGCCATGGCTATGCGCATCCCCGCAGGTTCGGTATCACGTCGCACCTGGGCCTGCTGCTGGACACAGCAACGATTGGCTGCGCGAAATCGCTGCTCATCGGAACCCACGGGAGATTGCCTCTGCGTGCCGGAGCATGGACGGCGCTGCGGGATGGAGAGGAGGTGATTGGCGCGGTGCTGCGCACGCGAACAGGAGTGAATCCCATTTACGTGACGCAAGGGCACCGTCTGTCTCTGCCGACCGCTCTGAAATTTGTGCTGGCGGTGCTCGATGGTTACCGCATTCCGCGCCCCACTCGAGACGCCGATCATTTTGTTGCCGCTGCGAAACGGGGAGAGTATCCGAGACAGCAAGAACCGAGGTTTCCACCGAGCGAGCGGCCGGGCGAACACGTTAGCGCCAGGAAACACGAACATCTTGTGGCCACCGAACCATCGCGTTAGCGGTTATACTCCTTCTCAGAGCCCCCGCAGAATTCCTCCCGAGTGTTTGTGTGCCGGATCTGACCGAGAACCCATTTGAACCCTTGTCGGAACAACAGATTCAGGAAATCGAGCTAGCACAGAAGAATCTGCGAGGACTGGAGCGCCGTGACTGGTGGCTTTGGTGGAGCGCGATAACTGTAATCCTTTTGCTGACGCTAACCGTGGTCACCGTTTCGCTGCCGAACATCCTGAAGGAATCCGACCGTACATTCCAGATGAACCTGAATCTCGCCATTCACGCTCTGGTGGCGCTGGTGCTGCTGTTCAACATTTACACCGTCTATCAGCAGTGGCTGATCAAACGTTTGCGAACACAAACTGCGAAACACGTGGAAATCCTTTCGCGGCTGCGAATCCGCGCGGAGGAATTCCAGAAACTGGCCACGCGAGATCCGCTCACCGGATTGTCAAATCGCCGCCTGGGCGAGGAGCGGCTGGCTGGCGAAGTAGCGCGCTCGGAACGCCACGGGCATCCGCTCAGCGTGCTGCTTTTGGATCTGAACCGCTTCAAAGGCATTAACGACCGCCATGGGCATGCCGCGGGAGATTTGGCGTTGAAGCGGTTTGCCGAACGATTGAACAAGGTGATCCGCGCGTCCGATCTGGCGGTGAGGCTCGGCGGAGACGAATTCTTGGTGATTCTGCCGGAGTGCTTGCCGGAAAGAATTCCGGCGCTGCTCAAGCGGTTGGGACGCATCGAAGTGGAATGGGGAGAAGAAAAACTGGCGGTCACAAGCGCCGTCGGATGGGCCGGTTATGAAAAAGGCGAAACGCCGGCGGAACTGATCGAGAGAGCGGATAAATCTCTCTACGCAAACAAACGGAAAGAACACGGCGCGGACGCGGCGCCGGCGGCAATCCTCTAGCCGCGGTGATCCATGGGAATGTAGCTGCGCGCATCCTCTCCCAGGTAGATTTGGCGCGGCCGAGCGATTTTCTGCTCCGGATCGAGGAGCATTTCCTGCCACTGAGCAATCCAGCCGGATGTTCGCGGAATAGCAAAAAGCACGGGGAACATCGTCACCGGCATACCCATGGATTGATAGATCAGGCCAGTATAGAAATCCACGTTGGGATAAAGTTTGCGCTTCACAAAATAATCGTCTTCGAGGGCGATCCGCTCGCATTCGAGGGCAATATCGATCAAAGGATTGCGGCCCATCACGTCGAAGACTTCGTAGGCGATACGCTTCACAATTTTCGCTCGCGGGTCGTAATTCTTGTAGACGCGATGGCCAAAGCCCATCAGCTTCTGCTCGCCGCCGGACTTGACCTGTTTGATGTACTCGGGAACGCGATTGACCGAGCCGATTTCGAGCAGCATCCGTAACACGGCCTCGTTGGCGCCGCCATGGAGCGGGCCGTAAAGGGCCGCGGTCGCAGCGGCAATCGCGGAATAGGGATCGACGTGCGAGCTGCCGACTCCGCGCATGGCACTGGTCGAGCAGTTCTGTTCGTGGTCGGCGTGCAAAATGAAAAGAATGTCCAAGGCGCGCTCGAGTGTCGGATTTGGGCGATACTGCAGCTCGGTGGTGCGGAACAGCATATTGAGAAAATTGCCCGGATAGCTCAACTCGTTATCGGGATACGCGTAGGGCATGCCCAGGCTGTGCCGATAAGCGAACGCCGCCATCGTGGGCATTTTGCCGATCAGCCGCCAGGTCTGTTTGCGGCGGGAATCCTCGTCGAAAATGTTTTTGGCGTCCGGATAAAAAGTGGAAAGGGCCGCCACCGCGGAAATGACCATGCCCATGGGGTGAGCGTCGTAATGAAAACCGTCCAGAAATTTCTTGATACTCTCGTGGATGAAGGTGTGATGGGTAATGTGGTAGGTCCAGTCGGCCAGTTGTGTCCGCGTGGGCAACTCTCCGTGCAGAATCAGATACGCCGTCTCAAGATAAGTGCTTTTCTCGGCCAGTTCCTCGATGGGATATCCGCGGTAGCGCAAGATGCCTTTGTCGCCGTCAATATAAGTGATCCGGCTGATGCAGGAGGCGGTGTTCGTAAATGCCGGGTCGTAACTCATCAAGCCGAAATCGGCAGTGTCGACCTTGATCTGGCGCAAATCGATGGCGCGGATGGTGTCGTGCTGAATGGGAACCTCGTATTGCTTCCCGGTGCGATTGTCGGTGATGGTCAGACTCTCGCGACGCGCCGCAGTCTGTTTGTCATTCGCCGGCGCAGAAACAGGATTCGTGGGACTCACCTTGGGCCTCCTCAACTGGCTTCCAACCATCAAGTTTACACCTAACGGTACGCAACAAAATTGTTTTCCGTTCGTTTTGTACGAGAAAAAGTTATCCCTGGACAGATTCCATTCGGCTGCGTATGGAGATCTGCCGCCCCTCTGTGAGGAATACGACCGACGATTCGGGCCCTAGGACTACGAGTTCCCGGAGGATGGAGCGGCGAGTAGCTCTGCCGGGGGAGCACACTCGACGCGATTACGCCCACGCTGCTTTGCGCGGTACAGCGCGGCATCGGCGGAGCGCAACAACTCCATGACATCCTGGAGTTTAGAGGTGTCCGTGGCCACTATGCCGAAGCTCGCCGTGACCGGAACTGGCCCCTGCGGGAGTTGTACGGGCGCGGCTTCTATCGCTCTACGGATTCTCTCCGCTTGGCGAAGCGTGCCTTCTTCGTTGGACGATGGGAAGATGATCAGAAACTCCTCTCCGCCGTAACGGCCTTACGCTATCGTAGGTGCGGACGCACTTCAGCATGCGCTGCGCCAATTCATGCAACACCTTGTCGCCCGCCAGATGGCCGTGATCGTCGTTGATACGCTTGAAGTGGTCGCGGTCGGCAATCACGATGCCCATGGAACGTTGCTCGCGAAAACTGCGGGCCAGTTCACGGCTGAGAAAGTCGATGGCTGCACCGCGGCTGGCGACTCCGGTAAGGAGATCGTGGGTGGCCTGAAAGTGCAGCGCGTCGCGAGCGGCAATCAATTCGTCCTGCACACGAAGGATGCGCTCGCCGACTTGCAAGCGCGCGCGAAGTTCGTCGGCGTCGAAAGGTTTGGAGAGATAATCGTCGGCGCCCGCCTTCAAACCGGCGAGCAGGCTGTGCTTCTGGCCGTGCGCGGTCAACAGAATCAAGAATGTATAGGCACGGTCAGAACGAGCGCGGATCCGGCTGCAAATCTCAATTCCCTCAAGCTCAGGCATCACCCAGTCGAGGATGGCCATCCGCGGGGCATCCTCCCCGACCAGCAAGGCCCAGGCATCCGCCCCGTTGGCCACGGCCACCACTTGATAACCCCATCTCCGCAGGAATTCCTCCAGCACGCGCAGGGAGACGGGATCATCTTCGGCGATCAGGATCTTCACGCCAGCGCTCCTGCTAGGCTCTTTCGGAGTGCACATCCAGGGGTACGGGCGCCGATTCCCCTGGCTCCGCGCTGCGAAATGGCGCGAGCTCTTCTTTCAATTGCTGGATAGCGATCTCTACCGCGGGAAAGCCAGCACGAACGGATGCGAGATCGTTTTGCCGCGCGTGCTGTTCCAGTTTTTCGACGGCACGATACGCGGGCCCTTTCGTGAAATTCGCAATTGAGCCTTTCAACGAGTGCGCCGTTCTTGCCAGCTTAACGGCGTCGCTCTGCTCGATCCCTACGGCCAAGTCTCGCAGCAAAGTTTGCGAGCCGCTGTCGAAAAGTCCGACGATTTCCGCGAGCAATGCACGGTCTCCCTGGCACCGCTCCAGGATTTCGGACGCGTTCACGGATTGCTGTTCCATAGGTAAGATTACCTCCCGGTTCGCGCAACAGAGTTTCATGGCGCGGAACAAGTCTGCGGGCTTGACCGGCTTGGGAACGTAATCATCCGCTCCCGCGGCGATGCAGTTTTCGCGGTCGCCTTTCATGGCATGGGCAGTAACGCTGATGATAGGGACATGCCGGCCCGACATTTTTTCCTTTTGGCGGATCATGCGAATGGCTTCGAGCCCGTCGATGTCCGGCATTTGCACGTCCATGAGAATTAAGTCGATCGTCTCATGCTCCAGCACCGCTAGGGCCTCCCGCCCATTCGTCGCCGCGATCACCAGGTGCCCGCGCTTCTCGAGCAATTTCGTTACGACCTGGCGGTTCACCGCGTTGTCTTCAGCCAGCAGAACACGCAGCGGCGGCGTCCGGTTTCTTTGGCGCTCCGGCGCATCATCATTCTGAGCCGACGCAAGGGCCGCGGGCGTTTCGATAGCGTGCAGAATCGCATTCAGAAGCTCAGTGGGCTGGACGGGTTTTGTAAGACGCGCGAAAATGCCGGATTGGCGGTCGGCCTCGTTGTCACCGGGCAGAGAAATGGAACTGAGCATGACGATGGGCAAATTCGGGAACTGGCTGATCGTTTGCAGCTGCCGGGCGAGCATAAGGCCGTCCATTTCGGGCATCTGCGCATCGATCACCGCCAGGCGGAACGGGGTTCCGGCCCCTTGGCGGCGCAGTATTTCCAGGGCCTCGCGGCCACTGGCGGCGGTTTGGGACGTCATGCCCCAATCCTTGAGAATCTCCGCCAGGATGAGTCGATTGGTCTGATTATCGTCAACGACTAGCACGTGGAGGCCGCGGACCGCCTAAGCATCCTCGAGCGCCGGAGGTACAAATGTGTTTTCGGGTAACGGGAGACGTACGGTGAAATGAAACGTGCTTCCTCTGCCCGGTTCACTTTCTACTTTGACGGTGCCGTCCATCATCGTCACCAATCGCTGGACAATGGTCAGGCCTAAACCCATGCCGCCATATTTTCGAGTGTTCGAGGGATCGGCCTGAGTGAAGGCGGCGAAAATAAGCGTCAGCTTGTCTGCGGAAATTCCGATTCCGGTGTCGCGAACCGCGAAGTGCACTTCTGCCCATGCGGCGGCGCTGCGCGCGAGTGTGGCAGACAGCACCACCTCGCCACGTTCGGTGAACTTGATGGCATTCCCGACAAGATTTACGAGCACCTGACGCAGCCGGCCGCTGTCTCCGACAAGCCAATCCGGCACATCGAGAGCCACGTGCCAGGCCAACTCCAGGTCTTTGCGGTGCGCCAAATGCCCCAGCGTTTTCATGGTCTGACCCATGGTTTCCCGCAGGGGAAACGGCAGCGACTCGAATTCGAACTTGCCGGACTCGATTTTCGAAAAGTCGAGAATGTCATTCAATAAAGTAAGCAAGGAGTCGGCCGAAGATTTCACCATGGTGAGATATTCGCAGACTTCCGGCCGCAGGTCGGTTTCCAGCGCGATCTGAGTCATTCCGATAATGCCGTTCATCGGCGTGCGAATTTCGTGACTCATGTTGGCCACGAAGTCGCTCTTGGCCTGGTTGGCACTTTCGGCAATTTCCTTTGCCGCTTGCAACGCCTGTTCCACGCGTTTGTGGTCGCTCATGTCTTGATAAATGATCAGTTCCCCTACCTGTGCTCCGCTGACGATCAAAGGCACTCCGTAGAGTTCGACATCGAAGAGGGTGCCATCCTTGCGGCGCCGTTGCGTTGTGACTCGAATCGGCTCGCCAGCGGCGATGCGACGAGTGTATTCTTCCACCTCTCCAACCAATTGCGGCGGGGCCACCAAGCCGTTCAGTTCGAAGCCGATAATTTCGTTCCTCGAATATTGAAACAGTTGTTCGAAGGCGCTATTGCAAATGCGCACTCTGCCGGAGCGGTCGGTGGTGACGATGCCAAGCGGACTCGTTTCGATCAAAGCATTGAGATAGGCGGTGCGCTCGGCGATGCGCTGTTCCAGTTCGGCGCGCGCGCTTTCCAATTCACCGTCCCGCTTCTGAATGCCATCGAGCATTCCATTAAACTGATCGTAGAGAAATCCGATCTCATCGCCACGCTTCGCCACGGCGCGGACGGAATAGTTCTTTTCAACGGCCACGGTGAACGCCGTCTGCGCCAATTGCAGGATCGGAGCGGAAATTACCCGCTGGAGCCTGGAACCGAGCAGCTGCGCCACGATGAGGGAGATGATCAAGGCCGCGCCGACCATCGTGGCCAGTCCTTCTTCGCGCGCGACCAGAGGCGCCAGGCTCGATTCGAGATAGATCTTTCCAACAAGTCTGCCGTTGAGGTTAATCGTGGAAAAGGCGTGGATGTCACGACTCGTGACACGAGCCCCATCGGGCTCCATCTCGGCAGGCGAGATACCCGCGCGGTTGGCATCGCGGTCGTATTCAGCGAAGACCTTTCCATCCGGCAGGTAGAGCACTGCATGCAAGATCTGCTTCTCTTCCGAGAGGGAGCGCAGAATTGCCGTAGCCGCCCCGGCATCATGAAAGGTGAGAGCAGCTGTGGAATTCGTACCGATGATTCCCGCCACGGCCTGGAACGACTCCAGCTGCGCTTGCCGAACCATGTGAATGTCGTACACCGCGAAAACGATGCACGCCGACAGAACCGCAGCGCCACACGTAAGCACAATGATGCGCGTCAGTTTCGTGCGAATCAGGACCGCGCTTCCCATGGCTGACTGCATTGCAGGAACCCGGCCAAAGAACAGGTGAAATGCGCGCCACTAACCCTAGGCTAATCAATATGTTGACCGAAAAGGGCCGGTAGCTTCAGTCCCAAAGAAGAACTGGACATGTCGGACGCTCGGGTCTTGTGCCAGCATGAAACGCGGAAGTACAACCGTGGCGCGTTTTCCTGCGCCCGTGGCGGGCTGTGCTAGACTCCGCGGGCGGCTTAAAGAGTAAGAGACAAACGTGGGGAGCTTCGGATGAAAACAGTTGCGGCTTGCTGGGTATTGTTATTACTGTGTTCGGCGTCACAGGCACAACAGGCCGGTTCGAGCGCGAACGGACACGCAACCTATCAATTGAAGCCGACACCCACGACGGTCACCTGGGGTTACTACGCCGCGAGCGCCCCACCCGTGCTGCGAATCCAATCTGGCGACACGGTGGAGATTCAAACGCTTCTCACATCAAGCCCGAAGCGCCTGGCCGACGCTGGCGTCCCCGCGGATCAGATCGAGCAATCGCTGCGGGATATTTTCGACCAAGTGAAAGATCGCGGCCCGGGAGGGCACATACTCACGGGGCCGGTTTACGTAGAGGGAGCTAAGCCCGGCGACGTCCTGGAAGTGCGCATTCAGGCGATTCGTCTCGCGATCCCCTATGCCTACAACGGCTTCGCGCCGGGACGAGGATTTCTGCCTGACGATTATCCTTATGCAAGGATCAAAATCATTCCGCTCGATGCGGAGCGCATGGTGGCGCACTTTGCCGACGGAATCGAAATTCCGCTGCATCCATTTTTTGGCAGTTTGGGCGATGCTCCTCCCGATGCCGCCGGACGCGCGAGCAGCGGGCCTCCGTGGATGCACGCGGGCAATCTCGACAACAAATATCTGGTCGCGGGGACGACGCTATACATTCCCATCAATGCTTCGGGAGCGCTTTTTTGGGCCGGCGACGGCCACGCTGGCCAGGGAGACGGAGAAGTGGACATCACCGCGATGGAAACTTCTCTCGTCGGCACATTTCAACTGATCGACCGCAAGGACATGCATCTGCTGTGGCCGCGCGCCGAAACGCCGGAGTATTACATTACGATGGGAATCAACGCCGATTTGAACAAAGCGACAGAAATGGCCGTCCATCAAATGATCGACTTCCTGATGCAGGAGAAGCGCCTTTCGCGCGATGACGCTTATATGCTTTCCAGCGTAGCCGCGGACCTTCACATCAGCGAGATTGTCGACGGGAACGACGTGGTGAGCATGATGATGCCAAAAGCGATCTTTGTTTCCGCGAAAGCGAAATAACGCCGCTAGCGCGAAAGCGCCTGTGCTTCCGTTTCGACAATATCGAGCACCGCGTCAAGATTGGCGGTTTTGAGAAGCTGCAGGACGCGCGGTATCGGTGCAAAAAAAATGCAGCGGCCACCGGCCTTCCTCACTTGAGTGCAATGGCGCACGAGCGAGCCCAGGCCCCAACTGTCCATTTCCGGCACGCCCGCGAGGTTGATCGCAATTCGTCGCGCGCCTTCGTCCAGCAATTGCTTGAGCTTTTGACGAAACTCCAGTTCGCTCTCCCCCACCATCAGCGGGCCGTTGAGGTCGAGAATCGTGGTCTCACGTACTTTGCGCGTCTTGATAAGCACCCGAGCCTCTCTTCATTGTGTTTATGCGACGCGGCTCAGCGCGCACGATTCTAGGCGAATTGGCGCAGCAGAAAAAGCAGAAATCGTGTGCAACAAGGCCGCAGGAATTAAATAATGGCGAGCATGCGGTCGATGGCCAGCCGGGCTCGGCGGGCGGTTTCCTGAGGCACGTGAATCTGCGGCTCGAGTATCTCCAAGGAGCGCAGTACACGGTCAAGCGTAATGGTTTTCATGAACTCGCACACGGCATCGGGATTGACGGGGCGAAACAATTTGTCGGGCGCCATCTTGCGCAAGCGGTGCAGCATGCCGATTTCCGTACCGACGGCGAATTCTTCGGCCCGCGAATTGCCGATGTGGCGCATCATGCCCTCGGTGGAAAGGAAAAACGTTCGCTCGCTGGGAAGCGTTCCATCCGCCACCCTGGCCATGCACGAACTGACGCAGCCGCACTCCGGGTGAATCAGCAGCTCGATGTCGGGATATTCCTCCATCATGCGCAGCACCTGCTCCGGTCGAATGGTGCGATGCACGTGGCAGCATCCGGGATAGGGGATGATATTGGGTCTTCCAGTTTGGTGGGCCACGGCCGCAGCCAGGAATTTGTCGGGCACAAAGAGAATCGGTCGATCCGCGGGAATCGAGCGGACCACTTTTGCGGCATTCGCCGAAGTACAGCAGTAGTCGCTCTCGGCTTTTACTTCGGCGGAAGTGTTCACGTAAGCGACGACAACAGCTCCTGGATAGCGCGCCTTCCATGCGCGAAGCTCCGCGGCGGAGATCGTAGCCGCCAGAGAGCAGCCGGCGCGCAAATCCGGCAACAGAACAACTTTGTCCGGACAAAGAATGGCCGCGGTCTCCGCCATGAAGTGCACGCCGCAGAAGACAATCACGTCGGCGGGCGTGGAAGCCGCTTGCTGTGAAAGGCCCAGCGAGTCGCCCACGAAGTCCGCAATCTCCTGCACTTCGTCGCGCTGATAATTGTGCGCCAGGATCACCGCGTTGCGCTCTTCCTTCAAGCGCGCGATGCGCTCTTGCTTGGAGCGGATTTCCGCCCGGGAATCATCGATAACTTCAATCGGCGGCAGAGAGTAGCGCGCCTCAAATGGAAGGGGAATCGCGACTTCACTCACAGATGGTCACCTCTATCCCGGGATTAGCCTGGCGCTCAGATCCAGGGCGCGCGGCGAATGGGTCAGCGCGCCGATGGAAATCACGTCGACGCCCGCCGCGGCATAGGCAGCGAGCGAAGACTCGGCGACGTTGCCGCTGGCCTCGACAAGAACGGCGTCGTGCAAATCGCGCTCGCGGAGGGCCGCCATAGCCGCCGCGGCCTGCGCAGGAGAAAAATTATCGAGCATGAGGATGCACGGACAGGAATTATCCGTCGCCTGCAAATCGCGGAGCGTGCGCGCGGCCAGCAGAGCTTCTTCCACGGACGCCACTTCCACTTCAAAGAACGCGGCCGTTTTGCGATTGGCCCACGCACGTCGAATCGCATCTTCTATGCGAAGCGCGCTACCCGCGGCCAGCAGCAAGTGATTGGTCTTGATCAGGATCGCATCGCCAAGGCTCAGACGATGCGTTCCGCCGCGGCCAACGTGAACTGCGCGCCTGTCGAGCAGGCCCCAGGGTGTTTTTCGCGTGGCCACGACGTGGGCATTCGGCGATTGCCGGGCGATTGCCTCGGCAAGTTTTCGCGTCGCCGTAGCGATGCCGCTCATACGCTGCATCAGGTTGACTACCAAACGCTCGAGCGAAAGCAGAATCCTGGCATTGCCTTCCGCACGCAAGAGTGCATCTCCCGCGGCGACGACGTCGCCATCGTTCACGCCGCGCGAAGTGGCAAGGCCCGCCCGGTCGTAAAGCCACTGCCCCTCACTGACGCCGGCAGCAACACCCGCCTCCTTGGCACGAATCTCAGCCGCGCACTTGCGGTCGCCGATTCCCAGGGCTTCAACAGTCACATCGCCAAGCGAAGTATCCTGACGCAGAAGCTCATCCGCAAAGCCACGGAGGGCAAGGACATACGCGGGATTGTCTAAGGTCAGAGCATGGCCATGATAAAAGGCCGCGCGGATGCGATCTTTGCGAATCGTGTCGGTTTGCGTCGAGACTGACGTCCGAGAGGTCATTTTCCGCGTCCGAGCCGGGCGCCACAGCGCTCCGTCCCACCGAATCGATAAACCACCATTTTCCGTGCCGGGCACAGAGAAGTCAAACAGCAGATGGGCCAGAGCGAAGCTGCCTTTCGCGAATCGAGGCACCACAAATGCTCAATATCTTGGATGCTCGAGAATGCTAACCGGGCGCGAATCCTGTAACGAAAAACTGCCTTTCCGCATCATAGGTGAGGCCTTGCGTTGGTTCTGGGCGCAATTACAATGTTTCGATGGACATTCGCTTGAGACAGCAAGCACTTGCATTGATAGCCGCGTCAGTCTGCATCCTTGCGGGATGCAGTAAGCCCCAGACTCCAGCAAGTAATTCCGCACAAGGGGCGTCCGCGCCAGCCCAACCGTCCGCAACGGCAATCTCCCCCGGGTTGCCATCCGGCCGAGTCAACGTGCTTACTTATCATGACGACAACGCGCGCACCGGTGAGAATGCCCACGAGACTATCCTGAAGCCCAGCAATGTGAACCCTCGGGAGTTCGGCAAAGTGGGATTCCTGCCTGTGCAGGGCTTGGTGGACGCCGAGCCGCTGTACGTTTCGCAGCTGCAGATCCGCGGCGCGAAGCACAATGTGATCTTCGTGGTCACCGAGCATGACCATGCGTATGCATTCGACGCCGATACCTTCGTGAAACTGTGGGAGGTGTCGTTGCTCGGACCAGACGAAAAGCCCAGCGACAATCGCGGGTGCGGCCAGGTAACTCCGGAAATTGGGGCCACGGCGACGCCGGTGATCGACCTTCACGGCGGCCCTCACGGCGCGATCTACGCGGTCGCCATGTCCAAGGATAGCTCCGGAAAATACTTCCAACGGCTACATGCGCTCGACCTTACCACCGGGGAAGAGCTGAACGGCAGCCCGGAGACAATCGAAGCGACTTTCCCCGGCACTGCTTTGCCCAATTCAAACGGCCAGGTCGATTTCGACGCGAAACAGTACAAGGAACGCAGCGGGCTCTTGCTGCTGAACGGCGTGGTCTACACGAGCTGGGCATCGCACTGCGACTACGATCCTTACACAGGATGGGTGATCGGATTCGACGAAGCCACGCTCAAGAGAGCGTCCGTCCTGAACATTGAGCCGAACGGCAGCGAAGGCGCGTTCTGGATGTCCGGGGCCGGGCCTGCCGTCGATGAATCGGGGAATATTTATTTGCTCGCGGGAAATGGCTCGTTCGAATCGACCTTGAATGCGCAAGGCTTCCCCGATAAGGGCGATTTCGGCAATGCATTCTTGAAGCTTGGGGTTTCCGGCGGCAAACTCTTCGTGGCCGATTATTTCGACATGCACAACACGGTGGACGAATCCCGCAAAGATCTGGACCTCGGTTCGGGAGGCGCTTTGGTTTTGCCCGACATGACCGACAGTTCCGGAAAGGTTCGTCACCTTGCCGTCGGCGCAGGGAAAGACAACATCATTTACCTGGTGGACCGCGACTCCATGGGGAAATTCAACCCGGATAACGACGCGATATACCAAGAGATCCCGAGCACGGGCAGCGACAACTCCGAAGGCCTGGGCGGCAGCGGCACGACTGGCGTTTATTCCATGCCGGCCTATTTCAACGGCAACCTCTACTATGGCGCGGTGGATGACTCGATCCGCGCTTTCAAATTCCAACAGGCGCGCATCGTGACTCCAGCGGCATCCAAAACGGCGATCACTTTCGGTTATCCGGGAGCCACGCCCAGCGTTTCATCCAACGGCGTGAACGACGCAATCGTCTGGGCCGTGGAAAACAACACGCCGGCGGTATTGCACGCCTATGACGCCAGCAACCTTGCTCACGAACTCTACAACAGCAGTCAAGAACGCAAGCGCGACGAAATCACCGGCAACAAGTTCATCACGCCGATGATTGCCGCTGGAAAAGTCTACGTGGGAACACCGACGGGAGTCGCGGTCTTCGGGCTTCTGCCCGCGGGAACGCCACAGCCTGCGCACCGCCTGGCGAAGCCTTAACCTCAAACTCGCCGCAGCAGCACCGCTCCGGATCTCCATTGCTTCATCATCTTTTCGGTGCGGCGCGGCATCAAGAACTTCCAAATCGGAATCATCCATGCGCCGGCCATCGGCCGATTGAACTTCACTGACGCTTCGTAGAATTCATGGAACTCGACGCTCTTCCAGCCGTAAGGGCGAAAGAACTCCTCGGCTTCTTCCGGAGCGAATTTGATGGGTGCGCCGGCTGCGTTGAGCTCCTTGCCCCAGTGCTTTTCCATCATTTGCTTGACCCTGGGTGACGCCAAATCCGTGATCCAGTACTGACAGTGTTCGGCTCGTTGCAGATCCTCGGCCAGCGCGGCAACCTGTTCTTTCTCAAGATATGCGAGCAAACCTTCGGTGATCGTAAAAATGCGCCGCGCGCTGGCGTTGACGCGCGCGAAAAGCTCGCGTCGCGCGGAAACATTCGCAAGGTCCATGGCAACGGGCTCGAGGTGGCAATGCGGCGTTTCGTTTGCCAGCATTTCGGCCTTGTAATCGATCATCTCCGGCAAATCGACATCGATCCAGCGCAGGGCGGCCGGCAAGGGCAGGCGGTAGGGCCGCGCGTCCAGGCCCGCAGCGAGGTTCATCACCACGTCGACGGGCTCAGTGGCCAGAATGCGCAGTAAAGTATCGTCAAGAACTTTTGTGCGAACGACCATCGCCCACGATTGACGCTTTCCTCCGCGCAATGTGTTGACGATCTGTTCGCCGCGTTCGCCGGCGAGCTTGCGCGCGTATGGATCATGGAAGATGGCGTCCGGGCGCTCTGTCTCCATCGCGCGGTAAAAGGCAACCCAACGCGCTGTGTCGGAAATGTTGCGAATCGCCGGACCCTTGGATGTATCGGCCACCACGTCCTCCCTTCACCTGAGCTTAGACCACTTTGCCGATTTTTCTCCGGGAATAATGGCCGTCGTGGCCCCGAATAATTCATTTGCGCCAAAGCGCCTGGAGTGATTATGCTCTGTTGTTTTCCCGCCAAATTCCGGGGGGAGGGTGCAAATTGATCCAATTTCGTCGAATCGGCTTCTTTGCTTTGTTTGTGATGCTCCTCGCTTCTTCTGCGCCGACCGCCTTGGCGCAACAATATCCCGAAAACCTTTATCAAGAGTTGCATTGGCGGATGATCGGCCCCTTCCGCGGCGGCCGCACCCGCGCTATCTCCGGCGTCGCGAGCGAGCCGAACGTCTTTTATATCGCCCAGGTAAATGGCGGTGTCTGGAAGACGACGGATTACGGCGAGACCTGGGAGCCGATCTTTGACGCCGAGCCCACTCAATCCATCGGCGCGATGGAAGTGGCGCCGTCGGATCCAAACATCATTTACGTCGGCAGCGGCGAAGGTTTGCAGCGGCCGGACCTATCGGTCGGCAACGGAGTGTACAAGTCAACTGACGCGGGCAAGACGTGGGTGCACCTTGGCCTGGACGATGCGTATCAAATTGCCCAGCTCGCCATTGATCCGCGTGACCCGAATCACGTGGTCGTAGCAGTGGTCGGCCATCCCTATGGCCCCAGCGAAATGCGCGGCATTTTCCGCACCACGGATGGCGGGCAAACCTGGGACAAGGTTCTCTATAAGGATCAGTATACCGGCGGGGGAGACGTCGAGATCGATCCGCAGAATCCAGATGTCGTTTACGCTTCGCTGTGGGATTCCGTTTCCGGCCCGTGGGAAGACGGCAACGAATACAACGGCCCCAATAGCGCCCTTTACAAATCCACCGACGGCGGCGCGAATTGGACGCAGCTCACCAAGGGTCTTCCTGAAAACGTCATCCAGGCCGACTTTGCGATTGCGCCAAGCGAGACCAGCCGCGTATACGCCACGATCGCTTCTGGCCGCGGCGTAGGCGTCTATCGCTCCGACGACGCAGGCGAGAGTTGGACCCGCACCACCACCGATACACGGCCCACCGGACGCATCGGCGGAGGCGACCTCCCCGTTCCCAAGGTCGATCCGAAGAATGCGGATGTGCTCTACACCACCAGCACGGTCACGTGGAAATCGACGGACGGCGGAGCAACATGGTCCGCGTTGAAGGGCGCTCCCGGCGGCGACGATTACCAAAACATGTGGATCAACCCGAATAATCCGGACATTATTCTGCTCACTGCCGATCAGGGCGCAGTGATCAGCGTCAATGGCGGAAAGACCTGGAGCAACTCCTGGTACGCGGAGCCAACCGCGCAGTTCTATCACGTCATTACCGACAACCAATTTCCGTATCGAGTTTATGGCGGGCAGCAGGAGAGCGGCTCAATCGGAATCGCCAGCCGGGGCAACGACGGCGAAATCGACTTCCGCGACTGGCATCCCGTGGGCGTGATTGAATACGGTTACGTCGCTCCCGATCCGCTGCATCCGGACATTGTTTACGGCGCAGGCCGGACAGAAGTATCGAAATTCGACTGGGTCACCGGACAAGTGCAAAAGGTCACGCCGATCGCGGCCGCATCGCCGCAATATCGCGCCGACCGCACTGAGCCCATCCTGTTTTCGCCGGTCGATCCTCATGTTCTGTATTACGCCACGAACGTTCTGTTCAAGACCATCAATGGCGGCGATTCCTGGGAGACCATCAGCCCGGATTTAACCCGCGAGCATCCCGGTATTCCCGCGAGCTTGGGCGACATGGCCGCCAACAGCCCCGGCGCCGACAAAGAGCGCGGCGCGATTTACGCGCTCGGTCCTTCACCAAAGGACATCAATCTGCTGTGGGCCGGAACCGATGACGGCTACATCTGGGTCACTCGCGACGGCGGGAAGAATTGGCACAACGTGACTCCCTCGGAGATAACTCCGTGGCAGAAAGTGACTCAGATTGTTGGCTCGCATTATGACCTGAACACCGCATTCGCTTCCGTCAGCGGTTTCCGCATCAATGACATGAAACCCTACATCTATCGCACCGACGATGGCGGGAAACATTGGCAGCTGATCGTCGACGGCCTGCCCGACAATGAGCCTGTGGATACGGTTCGTGAAGACCCTGTCCGGAGAAATCTGCTTTTCGCGGGCACGGAGACCGCGGTGTGGGTTTCGTTCGATGCGGGCGACCACTGGCAATCTCTGCAACTGAATCTGCCGCACACCTCCATGCGCGACCTGTGGATTCATGACGACGATCTGCTGGTCGGCACACACGGCCGCGGCTTCTGGGACTTGGACGACATCACTCCGCTACGGCAGATCACCGATTCCGTCGAGAAAGCCGACGCTTATCTGTTCAAGCCGGCGCCGGCCTATCGCTACCGCCGCGACACGAACACCGACACCCCTCTGCCGCCGGAAGTTCCCGCGGCGCAAAACCCTCCCGACGGCGCGATTCTCGACTATTACCTGCAAAATGCACAGACTGGGAAAGTCGCCATCGGCATCTATGACGCCGCCAACCGGCCGGTGCGGTTCTACTCCAGCGCGGACGAGATGCCGTTTACTCCCGAGAGTCTCGCCAAAACGCTGGCGGTCCCCACTTATTGGGTACGCTGGCCGAAAATCCTCTCCGCGGATCCCGGAATGCACCGCTGGGTGTGGGACCTCCACTACACCGCGCCAAAGAGCCTGATGCACGACTATCCGATATCTGCCGTCCCGCACGACACGCCGCTCTATCCTCTCGGGCCGCGGGCCGTGCCGGGCGTCTACACGGTGGTTCTCACGGTTGGCTCCCAAACCTACCGTCAAACTCTAACGGTCAAGGAAGATCCGCGCGTGCACGTGACGCAGGCTGCCCTCCTCGCGCAATTCGATCTGGAACAGCAGCTTAGCTCCGGCATGGATCGCAGTTTTGATGCGATTCAGCAGATCGCAAAATTCCGGCAGGACCTGAAAAGCGGGGCCGGCGAATCCAGCGCCGTCCAAGAGGAGCAGACTCCCGCGCTCGATAAGAAGGCTGCCGACCTCGCCGGCGCTTCCGGACCGCGCGGATTCGGAGGCGCGCAGGGAGGCGCGGAGAATTTCACGCGGCTCAATCTCGAATGCGCGCAGCTTTATACGCAGATCGATGGCGCAGACGCGGCTCCTACCGTCACGCAGACTGCTGCGGCGCGGGACCTCGAAACAAAATTGACGGCGCTTCTGGCCAACTGGAAACAGCTCCAGATGCGGTCCGCGAAAAAGAAATAGCTAGGGCTGCCGTCCGCGCCTCTGACACCATGCGCCGTTTGCCTAAGGAAACCGGCTTGCCGCCGGGACGAATCACATTGGCCGGAGCGCAAAAAGCGCTTCGCGCCCTGGCTGATTCGCGCAAAGCCCAGGTTCATCGCGGCTTTTTCAAGAAAACCGACGATATTTTTCTTGGCGTCACCACTCCACAAATCCGTTATCTAGCGCGCGAGTTTCAGAGCTTGCCGCTCAGCGCGGTGCTCGAATTGATGAAATCGCGCATCCACGACGAACGCTCGCTGGCCCACGCGATCCTGGTCCGAAAATTCCGAGCCGGCGACGACCGCGCCCAGAAACAAATCTTTCACTTCTACATGCGCAATCGAAAATACATTCACAGCTGGGATGGCGTAGACGACAGCGCGCCGTACATCGTCGGCCCTTACCTGCTGCATCGCAGCAAGAAAATCATGTACGAACTGGCGCGCTCCAAGCGGCTCTGGGACAGGCGCATCGCCATGGTCGCGACGTGGTGGTTCACACGCCAAGGGCAACCAAAGACCACCCTGAAAATCGCGCGGATGCTCCTCAACGATGGTGAAGACTTGATTCACAAGGCCAGCGGCTGGATGTTGCGCGAAGTTGGCAAGCGAGACTTGCCCGCGCTCAAGCGGTTTCTGCGCATCCATTCGCACAGAATGCCGCGGACTGCGCTGCGTTATGCGATCGAACGGTTCTCGCCGGATGAAAGAATGGCCTGGCTGCGCAGAAAAAAATCCGTCTGATGGGCTGGTGTGAACGACATCTCTACGCAACCTTAGGCGGACGGTTTCACGCGTTCGCCGGAAGCGTCCCTCCGGATAGCATTGGCATGGACCGAAGACGAACACCGATGGCGTCGAAAATGGCATTGCCGACCGCAGGGGCAAGCCCGACGATGGGCGTCTCGCCGGCCCCAAACGACGGTTGGTCTTTACGATCGACCAGCACCACTTCGATCTGCGGCTCATCTTTGAACCGCGGAACGCGATACTGCGCGAAGTGCGGATTCAGAATCTTTCCATCGTCGAACTCGATCGCTTCGTAGAGAGCGCCGCCGATCCCCATGGTAATGGCGCCGGCAATCGAATTCTTCAAGCCGTCGGGATTCACCACAGCGCCGCAATCAAAGGTTTCGACCACGCGGACGATTTGCACTTCGCCGCTTGAATGGTCCACGGCAACCTCCGCGCACGTCGCAATGTGCCCGCCCTTGTCGATTCCTCCGGCGATGCCAAAGCCGTGGCCCGGCGCTTTCTTCCGCCCCTGCCACCCGAACTGCTGCGCGGCCGCTTGGTAGACATCGCGAAGCCGCGCGTCCTGCAGATTCTTCATGCGAAAGTCGAGCGGATCCATTCCGCAGGCGTGCGCAAGGTCGTCCATATGCGATTCGCGCGCGAAATGATTGGCCGCTGCCGCGAGCGAGCGATACGAACCCTGCCGCAGCGGCGCGTTGACGGGATGAAACTCCGTCAGTTGATTCGGAACTTCGTACACCGTCGCAATCGCCGCGGCCCCGGAGTTGTAATTATGGAATTCCCAGGCCGTGAGCAGGCCGTCGGTGCTCACGCCGCCTTTGACCTCAATCAAGCCGGCGGGACGGAAATACGCCCAGGTGAATTCCTCTTCGCGCGTCCACAAGAGATGCACCGGCTTCCCCGCGGCCTGCGCGATTCTGGCCGCTTCTACGGCGCATTCACCGGAATGCTTCCCGCCATACGCCGCGCCGGTGTCCGGCACGATGACGCGCGCTTTGTCGTCGGACAGGTGGAACGCCTCGGTCAGCTCCTGGCGAACGCCGAATGGCCGTTGCGTTCCGGTCCAAACCGTCACCTTGCCATCGTTCCACTCCGCCAGAGCAGCGCGCGGCTCAAGCGGGCAGTGCGCGATGTACGCAATCGTGTATGTCGCATCTACGCGGTGCGCCGCTGACGCGAGCGCATCCGCCACGGAGCCCTTTGTCTGGCGAAAGCGATTTTCTTCCTGCGGGTCGGTCTCGGCGTTTTTCTTGAGGTAATCGAAAAGCTCGCGGCTCGACGATTGCGGTGTGGTCTTCCACTCCGTTTTGATCGCAGCCGCGGCGCGCTCCGCAGTGAACTCATCCGGCGCAGCCACGCCGATGAAGTCACCATCCCGTACCGCGACCACGCCCGGCATGGCCTTCGCCGCGCTCAAATCCGCGCTCGTGAGCGTGGCGCCAAACGCGACGGGCCGCACCACTTTTCCATAAAGCATTCCCGGGCGCTTCAAATCCGGCGTGTACTTGTGCCTGCCGGTAACGAAATCGCGCGCTCCAATCTTGTGAACCGGCTGGCCGGCAATTTTCCATTCCGTCGCCGGTGTCACCGGATCCTCTGCGGGAATATCCTGCGCAAGCAACTGTCCTTGCGCGAGATCGGCATAGCTCAGCGAGCGATTTCCCGCCGGGTCCGATACTTTGCCGTTCTCCGCCACCAGCATTTTCGCGTCCGCGTTCCATCGTTTTGCCGCAAGGCCGACCAGCAGTTCGCGCGCGGCAAACGCCACGCGGCGAAGCTGCGTGCCCATCTGCGGCGTGCTGCGGCTGCCGAACGTGCCCATATCAAAGGGCGTGAGTTGCGTGTCGCCCATGACCATGTCGATTGCGTCAAGCGAAACATGCAGCTCGTCGGCGACAGTCTGCGAGAGCGAAGTCCGTATGTTCTGCCCAATTTCCACTTTGCCGGTGAAAACGGTAACGCGCCCGTCGGGAGGGATGTGCAACCACACATCGATCTCGCGCGGCATTTCTTCTTGCATCCCGCCCCCACGGCGGCCGGATTCCTGGAACCCCAGAGTGTTCTCGGCAACCAGCAGCACAGCGATTCCACCGCCAATCGACTTCATGAAGCTGCGGCGGTCCAAAGCGAAACGATGCAGCGGCAATTCACGCGCTTCGTAGCGTTCGATTTCCAGAGCGGTATCGTTCAAATGTTTTCCGCTCATCACACTTTCTCCTGCATGTGTGTCGCCGCCAGGGTGATCGCTTCCGTAATGCGTTGGTACGCGCCGCAACGGCAAAGGTGGCCGTTCATGTACTCGACAATCTCCGCGCGCGTCGGATGGGGGTTGTGTTCGAGGAGCGCCACCGCGCCCAGGATCATTCCGGAGGTGCAATAAGCGCACTGCATCGCATCCACGTCGAGAAACGCTTGCTGCACGGGATGCAATTCACCGTTCTTCTCCAGGCCCTCAATCGTGGCGATTTTTCTCTTGCCGACGTCTCCGGCGCGGGTCCGGCAGGAGTGCCGCGGGTTGCCGTCGATCAGCACCGTGCACGCGGCGCATTGCCCCTCACCGCAGCCGTATTTCGTGCCGGTGAGGTCAAGTTGGTCGCGCAGCACGCTCAAAAGCGTCGCGTCGGCGTCGACGTCAATCGCATATTCCCTCCCATTTACGTTCAGCTTGGTGACCCTGGCCATGGCGGATACCTCGTAGCGGATATGCTAGGCTGTGCTTCCAGTCTAGTCTTGGGCTTCAAATCACGTCAACGTGCGCTGCGGATAGCACGTGAAAACGTACGCGGGCGGCACATTGCGCCACACGATTTTCGACTTCACTGAGGAAAAGTAACGATTCAGCAGCGGGCGCAGGCTGAGCCGCCGCAGCCTCCCATTCGCGAATTGCATCGAGTGAATATATTGATATTGCGTGAGCACTGTATGAGGGCGCACAAAGGGCATGAGGCCCTCAAAAATATTCCGGCGCTGCTCCTCCGACATAAATCCCAATCCCAGCGAAGATACCACCACATCCACGTGGTCGTAGCCGCGCGTGCGCAGCTCCGTCTCGATCTTTTCCACGTTTTCATTGATGAGAACAAGCCGCGGGTCGTGGAAATTCTCTCGGAGGTAATGGAAAAACCGCGGGTTGATTTCAAAGACGATCAGCGTAGCTTCTCGTGGCAATTCATCGAGCAGCGCGCGCGTCATTGTTCCCGTGCCCGCGCCCAACTCAACAGCCACCAGAGTCTGCGAAAGCGGCAGCGGTTCCACCATGGCGGCCGCCAAATGCGGCGAGCTGGGAGCAACCGCCGCGACCGTATAGAAGTTGGCCAACGCTTCGGAAGCAAAAACTTTCAGGCTCATGATCTAGCCTCCGAGACGGCTATGACCATCTATATCACTTAGTTTCGCGATTGGCCAGAGTGTGGTGCGCCGATTTCAATTTGTTCTAAATGGGCACGCTTCAGTTCATCGTTCAGCTTCGGCAAATCCGTGGAAACGACCCCTTGCCATTTCTCCAGCGCCGCCTCCGCGATTTGATCATTCTGAGTAAAGGCCGTCGAAGCATCCGCCGACGGCGCTACGTCGTCGCTTTCCACCGCGCGCTCCACCTGCCCTAGCTCTCCCGAGACGTAGCGCAGCGTGGTGCGATCCGTCACGGTCGGTTCCTCGCTTGCCGCCAGAGGGTTCGCCGCTGGCGCGCCCAGGATCGCGGTAATTTGCTTGTCGAGTGCGTCGATGCTCTGGGCGAGCTCGTGCCGAGAGCCGGCCTGCGGCGCGAGCGCTTTGAGCCTCTCCTCCACGCTCTCCGCTTGGCGTGCTGCCGCTTCCACCTCCGCCGTTTTTGCCAGAACCTGCTGCGCCAGATCCAACTGTTTCTGCAAATCTTCCTGCGACACTTGCACTCGCGGATCCATTTTTACCATCAGCGGCTGCTCCGAAGTGCGGCCATCCGCCCCAAGCTTGACTGTGTATTCACCGGGAACCACCCACGGCCCTCCGCCAAAACCAAACATCGCGGCCATGCCTCCCCGGCCCCTTCCGCCGCCTGCGCTCGGATAGTGCAAGTCCCAAACGAAACGGTGCATACCCGGCGTCGCCGAGAGCGGTTCCGCTGGATGTACCCAGGCCGCGGGAATATCCAATAGTTTCGGATTGATTTCGGGAATTCGATCCGCGCTCGAATAGCGCCGCACCAGCTTGCCGTTACTGTCGAAAATCTCCAGTGTCACGGGTCCCTGCGGCGCGGACTTCAGGTAATAATCGAGGATCGCTCCATCCGAAGGGTTTTCTCCGGCGGCAACTTCCGCGGGCAGCGGCGTGCCTTCGTCCGAGCCCGGACGCACGCGCCACGCCGTTTCCGGTTTGAAGAGATACGCTGGCGAATTCGCCACGTCCGCTGACGCCTGCCGCAACGGAGTAATGTCATCCAAGATCCAAAACGCCCGCCCGTGCGTGGCCACGACAAGGTCGGCATCGTGAATCTTGATATCCCGGATGGGAACCGTCGGCATGTTCAACTGCAGCGGTTGCCATCGCACTCCGTCGTCGAAAGATATGAACACGCCGGTTTCCGTTCCCGCGTAGAGAAGCCCTCGCCGCATCGGGTCTTCGCGAATCACGTTCACATAACTGCCAGCAGGGATGCCCGAGGAAATGTCCTGCCAGCTCTTGCCGCTGTCACGGGTCACGTAAATGTAGGGTTTCAGGTCGTCCAGGCGATGGCGGTCGATCGCCACGAACGCCTCATTGGCGTCATAGTGTGAAGCATCGATGAACGTCACTTTGCTCCACGGGGTCAGGGCCGGCGGCGTCACGTCCTGCCAATTCTGTCCGCCATCACTGGTAACGTGGATGCTGCCATCATCACTGCCAGTCCAAATCAGGTCCTTATTCA
>JASHQB010000341.1 GCA_030037775.1 Candidatus Acidiferrales bacterium | reverse complement strand
GCTTCACCACGCAAGGATTCATCAAGCATTAGCGCGAGGCGACGCGGGATTCGAGCGGAATCACTTCCCTTTCGATGCGTGCCGCGCGCTGGTCTTCGGCGACGTCCAATTCATAGCGCACCTGCATATTCATCCAAAATTCCGGCGAGGTCTTGAAGTAACGCGCGAGACGCAGCGCTGTATCCGAAGTAATGCCGCGGCGCTCGGCCAGAATGTCCGTGATGCGCGTCACAGGGACCCGCAGGTCCATGGCCAGGCGGTTCGCGCTCAGTCCCAGAGGCTTTAGAAAATCCTCCCGCAAATGCTCGCCCGGATGCACCGGCTTCAGCTTCTTGTTCATAAGTCCTCTCAATGATAATCAACGATCTCCACATCGTAGGCGTCGCCTTCCCGCCAGACGAAGCAGATTCGCCATTGGCCGTTGATGCGAATGCTATGTTGCCCTTTCCTTTCGCCCTTCAGAGCCTCAAGACGGTTGCCCGGCGGAACGGCCACGTCCGACAACTGCCGCGCAAAATCCAGTTGCTGCAGCTTGCGAAGCGCGACTCGCTCGATAGAGCGAAAGCGCTGCACGGGCTCGCGCGCGAAGAGCCTCGCCGCTTCGGCGGATCGAAAGGACTTGATCAACTGTAAAGCATATAACGAACACCGTTAAGCGTCAAGCGGTATGCGGCTCGTGAAGTCTGCGCACATCCGCGGCAGAAGGGCGGAGTGCCTGTGGAGGCGGGGAAGATCGCAGAACAAGAAATCCGCGAGAGTGACGCTCCTGTAAGCCATTGCCATGCAGTGGTTTACGAGCCAGCTGGGGGCGCCCCGCGCGATTCTGCTTAGTGCTATCCGGGGCACGCGGTGGTACTGTCGCGCTATTTCCCAATTTGGTTTTGGGGCGCAAATTTGGATATGCGGATTTGACGTGTCGACGCCGGCCTCCATTTCCCAAGTGCTCGCGAAACTTCGGCTTGCCGCGAAGTCGGTGATATCTTTCTTTTCGCCGCCTGTCAGCCAGGAAACCTCCGCGAACAGCTCAAACTGGCTTTTGGTGGCGGCCCGAGCGCTGCGGGAGCGGCTGTATAAAGTAGCCGCCAACTTCAGGCTCAGCACCAAGTTCCTCCTTTCCTTCGTGGTGATCACTACCGTGCTGATGTGCATGACCCTGCTGGTCGTCGGCCGTGAAGCGCGCAAGCAGATCGATCAGCAGATTGACCAGCAGTCCACGCAGGCGGTCCTGATGTTTCAGGTGATGCGGCACCAGCATGAAGTGGCGCTCGCTCACAAGGCCGAGCTGCTGGCGACATTGGCGGCGATGCGCGGCGGCGACCCCACCGCGGTTTCCGACGCGAGCGAAGACCCGTGGCAATCGGAAGACTGCAATCTGTTCCTGATGACCGACGCGAGCGGCAAAGTAACCGCCCTGCACACGACGGAAGGCGAGTTCCCGATGGCAGACGCGGAGCGGCTGCTGCGGCGAACGATGGACCGCCACGCAACGTCCGGCTGGTGGGTGAGCGGGAGCGAGCTTTATCAGGTTGTGCTGCACGAGGTCGTCGCCGGCGAGCAACTCGGCGGCAAGCATTTGGGCACGGTGGTCGTCGGCCGCGCGATCGATGCCGGCGTGGCCAGCGAGCTGCGGCGGATCACCTCGAGCGAAGTGGCATTCCGCAGCGGCGCGCATGTGGTCATCAGCACACTCTCGCCGCTGCAAGAACTGGAACTGGAAACGCAGGCCGTCCCCGGGGCTGTGGCGCAGGAAGTTGAAATCGACGACCAGAAGTACATCGCCAGCTCGATGAACCTGACCGACCGTGTTCTGCCGTCGCAGGCCGTCAGCCTGGTGATGCTGAAATCGTACAGCGACGCGACCGCGTTTCTGAGCCGCTTGAACCGCTGGCTGATTGGGCTGCTCCTGGCCGGCGTGATCATGGGCGCGATTCTGGTGCTGGCGATTTCCGACACGTTCACGAAGCCTCTCGGCGAGCTGGTGGGCGGCGTGCGCGCGCTGGAAAAGGGCGACTTCGACTATCCGCTCGACGCGCACGGCGGCGACGAAGTGGCCGAGGTGACGCGCGCGTTCGGCCGCATGCGCATCACGCTGCGCAATGACGAGGCCGAGCAGCGCAAGCTCGAAGGGCAGTTGCGCCGCGCGCAGCGCATGGAAGCCATGGGGCGCCTGGCGGGCGGAGTGGCGCACGATTTCAACAACCTGCTCACCGTAATCAAGGGCCACTGCGACATCTTGTCGGGAAAGCTGCCCGCGGACAGTGCGCTCAGCGGCAGCGGCCAGCAAATCGCCAAAGCCGCCGATCGCGCCGCGGCGCTCACGCGGCAGTTGTTGATTTTCTCACGACGGCAGCCGACGCAGCCCCGCGTGGTGGACTTGAACGCTGTCGTCTCGGAAATGGAGAAGCTGCTGAAGCGCCTGGTCCGCGAGGACATCAGTTTCGCCTTCCAGCCGGCGACGCCGCTAGGGCATCTGCGCGCGGATTCATGCCACCTCGAACAGATCGTGATGAACCTGGTGGTGAACGCATGCGACGCAATGCCTTCCGGAGGCCGGCTCACGATAGCGACTTACGACTTGAACGTGGACGAAAAAATGGCACGGGCTCGCCCCCCGATGAAGTCCGGCGAATACGTCGTGCTGGCCGTGACGGACACCGGCTGCGGCATGGACGAAGAGACCAAAGCGCAGATTTTCGAACCGTTCTTCACGACTAAGGGCGAAGGCCGAGGAACCGGCCTTGGCCTCGCCACGGTTTACGGCGCGGTCAAGCAGAGCAACGGATTTGTGCTGGTGGAATCGGAACTGGGCAAGGGTGCGCGCTTTGAAGTGTATCTGCCGCGCGTCGAAGAGCCTCTCGACGCAGTATACACCCCGAAAAGCATTCTGCCTGCGCCGGCGCGCTCCGAAACGCTACTCATTGTCGAAGACGAAGACGCGGTGCGCGAGCTCGCGTCGGAGTATGCGCGCTCCGCCGGCTACCAAGTGCTCACCGCGCGCGACGGCCTGGAGGCGCTGGCCCTAGCGCAAGCGGCAACTCAGCCGGTACATATTCTGCTGAGCGACGTGGTCGTGCCGCACGTTCGCGGGCCGCAACTGGCCAGCGCGCTGCGCGAGCGCAATCCGCAGCTGAAAGTTGTCTTCATGTCTGGCTACCTGGAATACCAGAAAGAGGAAGGCATACTTCCGGGCGATCTTTTCCTGCACAAGCCGTTCACTTCGGACGCGCTGCTTCGGGCGCTCGAAGAAGCGCTGGGCAAACCCGCAGCGGCCGGCGGTCAGAACGGCCACAAGCCGGCACGAGAATCCACCGACCCCGAAATGGCCAAGACCCTCAGCTAAGGCGAACTGCCCTACAGCCCTGCTGGGATTTACGCCGCGCCCGCGACTTTGTTGAGCACCGGCGTAACTCCGGTCGCTTGGGCAAATTGCCACGTATCGCTGTACTGCTGGAAGCGCACAACCTTGCCGTCGCGGAAGTCCCAAATATGGGCGACTTGCGCGTCAAACTGCCGTCCCGTCGCTAGCGCCTTTCCAGAGTAACGGCCTTGGGCTAACACCGTTTCACCAAAACCGATCACGCGATCCATCGTCACGCGAAACCCATCGAAGTCTTTGGGAACCCGGGCGAACACGCCTTCCAACACGGCCTGCGGGCCGATGAACGGTCCGCCGGGCCAATAGGTTATGTTTTCGGCCTCATGCCATTCCACGTTCTCATCAAGCAGCGAAAGAACTTTGGCGATGTCACCGTCGCTGAAGGCCCTGTATGTATCCCGAACAACTCGCACGTAGTCACTCATGAGCGCCCTCCCGAGGGGCGAGAATATAGCACAGTCTGAACGACCACGAAGGCGTGAGAGGCATCGCCGCGCACGGATAGCCGAGGTCTCTTAGAGCTTCGGCAAAAACATGCCGGTATGGGCGCGGTGGGCTTCAAAGGCCGGGCCAAATTCGCGCGCGAGGAAGGCTTCCTCTTTGCGTGCCTTGATGAAGTGCGCGATGAAAATCGCCGCGAAGGCGAGCACGGCCCGCCATTGGCCGATGACGATCGCGGTGCCGGCGAGGCCCAAAGCGATGCCGCTATAGATCGGATGGCGGATGCGTTTGTACGGGCCGGCGCCGATGAGCTCGTGGCCTTCTTTCAGCGTGACCGCGCCGCTCCAGTTTGCGCCCAGAGAGTAGCGTGCCCACGCCGCGAGCAGCACGCCGAGAATTTCCACCACCACTCCGGTCCACGCGATCGCCGGCGTGCGTGGCAGGAAGCGATGGCCAAGCCAGCCGATTCGTCCCCAGTCGGAGAAGAGAAATTCGAAAACCGCCACAACCACCACGATGCGGAGCCAAAACGAGAACTGGCCTTCGCGCTCCTTCGTCCGTTTCACCATTCGCGCGCTGATGAGCCAATAGATCACCAGCGCAAGCCACGGATACTGCACGAACTGCGTCAAGTGCGCCATGTGCCTATATTATCCGGGCGGCGCGCTTCGTCAAACCGCATTGCATACTGTGGCCCCTCTTTGGTATTGCTTGACGCAACTGATAACTGGGTGCAAGTCTTCCGCCGCAGGAGCAGTCTGGGTCCTAACGCTGGATTCCCTGCAAGCGCGCTTTGCCAAACGCAGAGTCTACCGCCGGCATTCGAGGAGGGTTGCTGCAAAGCGATCGTCGGAGCCATCGCCCTTCGCGACGACTCCGACTTTCGCGGGTTGCGCCGGCCGGGG
>JASHQB010000340.1 GCA_030037775.1 Candidatus Acidiferrales bacterium | reverse complement strand
CGGGCTCGCCCGCCTCGGCGGGCAAGTTTTTCGAGGCGCGCGAGAGCAGCGGCAAATTCCGGAGTCTGCATGTAGTCGGCGAAACCGCGAAAGCTGGAATTGTTCCAGCCGGTATTGACCGAATCGGGCCGCGCGCGTCGGAGACCGCCGAGTTTTGGGAGATGCGTGTAAGCGATGCGGGCGGCGCGAACGGAAGCGGCGAGGGCGTCGCGATTGAATTGCGGGTTATGCCGCGATTTGGGGATGGTGCGGACGTCGACGAGGCGCTTGACGTTGTGAGATTTGAGCAGCGCGAGAAATTCGTCGATGGGATGGTTGCTGTGGCCAATCGTGAGAACAAATGCTTGCGCGGGGGGCGATTGTTTCGGAGCGGTCTTGCGCTTCATGGAAGGATGCCGGCAGGCCCGCTTGCAGAGAAGGAGCGAAGCGCAGAGGCGGCGCGGGCAGAGCGGGGAAGTGACACGGAGAAAGGCGAGAGATTTCGCGACCCCTGAGGCATGTTGGTATCATCTACCGTACATGGGAGGGATGCAAACGCGGCATTCGCGCCGAAGGGCTTGCGGGACATGAGAATCGACACGCGAGGTGATTCGTGACCCAGGTGACTGCGCTGTTTTTTGATATTGGTGGTGTGCTGTTGACCAACGGCTGGGACCGCGATTCGCGGATGGCGGCGGCGAAGGAGTTCCATCTGAACTGGAACGATTTCGAGGACCGGCACGAATTGGTGCTGCACGCGTTCGAAACCGGGAAGCTGGGGTTGGAGGAGTATCTTGATCGTGTGATTTTCTATTGTCCGCGCGATTTTACACGCGAGCAATTCAAGGCATTTATTTATTCACAGGCGCAGGCGATGCCGGAGTCCCTGGCGCTGATGCCGCGGCTGGTGAAGGCGGGACGATATTTGATCAGCGCGCTGAACAACGAATCGCGAGACCTGAACGAGTATCGCATCGACAAATTCCACTTGCGGGAGTATTTCGACGTCTTTCTGAGCTCGTGCTACCTGGGCGTGCGCAAGCCGGACGCAGCGATCTATAGGTTGGCGCTGAGCATCACGCAGCGAAGGGGTGAGGAGTCGGTTTTCGTGGACGACCGGGCGTTGAATTTGGAATGCGCGCGGGAGCTGGGTATGCGCACGATTCAATTCAAGAATGCCGCGCAGTTGGAAGCAGAGCTGAAGGAATTGGGCGTGGAGATTGCGCCAGCCTGATTTTTTCGAGGTGCGCCGCTGCGTCCGCGGTGTCGGGTCGTGCATCGAAGCTAAGGGGAGAAAATGGCAGAGATCGAGCCGCACATTTTTGTGATTTTGGGGGCCACGGGAGATTTGACGGCGCGGAAGCTGCTGCCGTCACTGAACGCGTTGATTGCCAGAAATGCGCTGGGGCCGAAGAGTTTGATTCTCGGCGTGGGCATGGAGACGGAGTTCAATGACGCCAGTTTCCGCGATAAGTGCCGCCAAGACCTGGCCGCCGCGAATATCCCGCAAGAGCAGATTGCGCAGACGGCGTCGGACAAGCGACTTTTCTACCAGACGACCGGCAAGGGTACGCCGGAGGATTACGAGAAACTGGGGCAGCGAATCGAGCAGCTCGAAAAAGACAACGGCATGCCGGGGAATCGCGTCTTCTATCTGGCGCTGCCGCCGAAAGTCTTTCCGCTGGCGATTGCGGCCCTGGGCGGCGCGGGGCTGAACAAGAGCAACGGCTGGGTGCGGCTGGTGATCGAAAAGCCCTTCGGTCGCGATCTCAAGTCAGCGCAAGAGCTGAACAAAGTGGTGCATCAGAGTTTCGAAGAGAAGCAGGTCTACCGCATCGACCATTACCTGGGCAAAGAAACCGTGCAGAATCTGCTGGTGTTTCGTTTCGCGAACGCGCTCTTCGAGCCGCAATGGAATCGCGACCGGATCGAAAGCGTGGAGATCACCGTGGCAGAGTCGCTGGGCGTAGAGCACCGCGCCGGATATTACGAAGGTGCGGGCGCGCTGCGGGACATGATTCAGAACCATTTGACGCAACTCGCGACGCTGACGGCGATGGAGGTGCCGGAGGCGTTTCGCGCGGATGCGATCCGACGCGAGAAAGTGAAGGTGTTGCATTCGGTGCTGCCCATCCGACGCGAGGACGTAGTGCTGGGGCAATACGCAGCAGGGAAGATCGACGGCAAAGACGTGCCCGCGTACCGCGACGAGCCGGGCGTGGCGAAAGATTCGCAGACGGAGACGTTCGTGGCGCTGCGGCTGGAAATCGAGAATTGGCGATGGCACGGCGTACCTTTTTTTCTGAGGACCGGGAAGCGGCTGGCGTCGCGGTCGAGCGAAATCGTGGTGACTTTCCGGCGGCCGCCGGTGTGGATCTTCAAGCCGTTCGATGTCGAGACGATCCAGCCGAATTCGCTGGTGATCACGATTCAACCCGATGAAGGATTCGATTTGTATTTCGAAATCAAGGCGCCGGGACAAGGCGTTCGGATTCAGCAAAGCGATTTGCGGTTCCGGTATTCGGAGCTTTTCCCGCGGCTGCCCGAGGCGTATGAGACGCTTCTGCTCGACGTGCTGCAGGGCGATGCGACGCTATTTGTCAGCGACGATTGGGTGGAAGCTTCGTGGAGGCTGTACACTCCGCTGCTGGAGAACAAGCCGAAGGTGGTGCCGTACGCAGCGGGGAGTTGGGGACCGCCGGAAGCGGACGCGCTGCTGAGCGATTTGGGGCGGACATGGACCAAAACGTAATTCGCGGGGCACGAGTTTTTGCGGACTTGGACCAGCTGAGCCGCGCAGTCAGCGAAGAGTGCGTGCGTGCGGCGAACGAAGCGGTAAGAGCGCGCGGGCGCTGCTTGATCGCGCTCTCGGGAGGACACACGCCGTCGCGCGCGTATCAGATTTGGTCGACGGAGTATCGCGAGAAGATGCCGTGGGTGAAGACGCACTTTTTCTGGGGAGACGAGCGCTTCGTCGGCGCGGATGATCCGAAGAGCAACTATCGCATGACGCGTGAGGCGCTCTTCAAGAACGTGCGCGTGCCACCGGAAAACATTCATCCGATTCAGACGGATTTCCCGCAGGCGGACTTGGCGGCACAAGAGTACGAGAAAGTGCTGCGGACTTTTGTGGCGGAGACCGAGCCATCGTTTGACGTGGTGCTGCTAGGGCTGGGCGTCGAGGGACACACGGCGTCGCTCTTTCCGGGATCGCCTGCGCTCGAGGAGCAGAAGAGGTGGGTGGTCAGTGTGCGGGCGCCAGCGGATCCTCCGGTGCGAATCAGTTTGACGTTTCCAGTGCTCCGGCGCGCGCGCGCAACGTATTTCCTGGTGGCGGGCGCGGACAAACGGGAGATTGTGGCGACGTTGCGACGGGGTTTGCCGGCGGAGACTCAAAACCTACCAGTGGCGATGCTCAGACCGGAAGGCGAAGAGGTCTGGTTCCTGGATCGCGCGGCGGACGGTGCGGTGTCGCAAAAGGGGGCGTAGCCGAGCTGCGATGCGGGTCGGCGCTCCCGTCAAGCCGAACGCTACTCCCAGAAGGCGTGCCAGAAGCTGTTCCAGCGAGATTGGTAAGTTGCAATGACGACGTTGTATTCTGGCTGGCTGGCGGAAGCGTTGCCGACGAGGCAGGCGCCGACGCCGAAGCGCGCGGCTATGGTGTCGCCGTCCGGGCGAGCTGCCAGCTTTCGCGCCGATTCAGGTAGAGTCGCCGGATCCGTCGTTTTGTAAGTGACGT
>JASHQB010000339.1 GCA_030037775.1 Candidatus Acidiferrales bacterium | reverse complement strand
GGCCATTTTGCCGAAGCGCAAGTTCTCGAAGCTCTCGAAGTCGACTACATCGACGAAAGCGAAGTCCTCACGCCCGCCGACGAGGAGAATCACATCTGGAAGCACAGTTTCAAAGTGCCCTTCGTTTGCGGCGCGCGCAACCTCGGCGAAGCCCTTCGCCGCATCGGCGAAGGCGCGGCCATGATTCGCACCAAGGGCGAAGCCGGGTCCGGCAACATCGTCGAAGCCGTGCGCCACATGCGCACCATCGTCAATCAGATGAAGCGCCTCACCACGCTCGGCGAGGATCAGCTCATGCACGAAGCCAAGGAGCTCGGCGCGCCGCTCGATTTGGTGCAACACGTGGCCAAAACCGGCAAGCTGCCCGTGCCGAATTTTTCCGCCGGCGGCATCGCCACTCCCGCCGACGCGGCGCTCATGATGCAGCTCGGCGCTGAAGCCGTTTTCGTGGGCTCCGGAATTTTCAAATCCAGCGATCCGGCGAAACGCGCCAAGGCCATCGTCTACGCCACCACGAATTATCAGGACGCAAAGAAAGTCCTTGCCGCCTCCGACGAGCTCGGCGAAGCCATGAAGGGCCTCGACATCCGCCAAATGGACGAAAAGGACCTCCTGCAAACCCGCGGCTGGTGAGATTTCGCTGATGTGGCACAGGCTTTCGGCCCGTGCCCTTTTTTCGTGTAGCGCATACCTTTGCGCTTTTTGTGAAGTTCTGCGCTCTTGTTCTGTGATTTCCTTACAGTACCTTTCCGCATGAATAATTCAATTCCACGAACGCATGGCCCGATGCTATAAATACTCGCGTTCCTCCGCTCCATGCTGGAAACGCGAACATGACCCTAAGCTCGGGTACTAGGCTCGGTCACTACGAGATCGTCGCGCCCCTCGGCTCGGGTGGCATGGGAGACGTCTATCGCGCGCGCGACACCCGACTCGACCGCACCGTTGCCATCAAGATGCTGCCCGCACACCTTTCTTCCAATCTGGAAGCGCAGCAGCGGTTTCAGCGCGAAGCGCGGGCAATCTCCTCGCTCAATCATCCCCATATCTGCCATCTGTATGATGTTGGAGCGGCCGATGGCGTGAATTATCTCGTCATGGAGTTCCTGGAAGGTGAAACTCTGGCCAAGCGCCTTGAGCGCGGGCGCGTTGAATTCGAGCAACTCCTTATTGTCGCCCTACAAATTCTGGACGCACTCGATAAAGCGCACCGCACGGGGCTGGTTCATCGCGACTTGAAGCCCGCAAACATTTTTTTGACGCAAGACGGGCATGCCAAGCTCCTCGATTTTGGATTGGCGAAAAATGCCGGTCCTCGACAAAACGAAATTCGTCCCGATTCTCCCACTGTAACCGATGCGTACGTTACGAGTCCCGGCTTAGCCGTCGGTACGATCGCTTATATGTCTCCCGAACAGGCGCGCGGCGACAATCTCGACGCGCGCAGCGATTTGTTTTCATTTGGGGTGGTGCTCTATGAAATGGCCACCGGCCGCCGGCCTTTTGGAGGTTCTACCTCCGCCGTGATTTTCGATTCCATCCTCAATCGCCAGCCTCAATCTGTCACCGAAGGGAATCCCTCGATTCCGGCCGCCTTCAGCAGCATTGTTGCGCGTCTCATGGCAAAAAATCCGCACGAACGCTACCAATCCGCGCGTGAGGTCACCGACGCGCTCCAGGAAATTCAGCGCAACCGGCATCTCGAATCGAGCGGCAAAACCGGCGCACGCCGGAGGATTCCTTCCATCGCTGTATTGCCGTTCACTAATCTCAGCGCCGATCACGATAACGATTATTTCAGCGATGGCCTTTCGGAGGACCTCACCACTGCGCTCGCGCGCCTTCACGGTTTGCAAGTTGCCTCGCGCACCTCTGCCTTCCGTTTTCGCGGCGGCAACACCGACATCCGCGAAATCGGCCGCCAGCTGAATGTCGAAGCTGTCCTCGAGGGCAGCGTCCGACGCTCCGGCAAGCGCCTGCGCATCAGCGCCGAACTCATCAACATCTCCGACGGGTACCACCTGTGGTCCGAGCGTTACGACCGCGAAATCACAGACATCTTCGAAATTCAGGATGAAATCACCGCCGCCATTGTCAAGACCCTCGAACCCACGCTCCTCGGCCAGCAATCTTCGCTCCCCCGGCGCCACTCCGAAAATATCGCGGCTTATGAACTGTATTTGAAGGGCCGCGCCCTGTGGAGCTTGCGCTCGGAGAGCAACCTGCGCGCCAGCATCGAATGCTTTCGCGCGGCCATCGATCTCGACCCCGATTACGCCCTGGTGCATACTGGCCTTGCCGACTCGTTCTGCATCCTCGCCATCTACGGATATATCCCTCCCTCCGAAGGCCGCCCCCGCGCCGAGGCCGCCGTCCAGAAGGCCATGGCTCTCGCTCCCGATTTGACGGAGATGCATTTCTCCATGGGCCTGGCCACCGCCGTTTTTGGCCCTTACCCTGCGAATGCTGAGATTCATTTTCGTAAGGCCATCGAACTGGATCCGCGATCCTCCGTCGCCCATGCCTATCTAGGACTTCACCTTTCCGTGCGCTGCGACGCTGAGACGGTTCCTCTGGTACGCAAGGCCATGGAACTCGATCCCCTTTCTCCCTTTATCCATGCCGCCGGCGCTCTGGCGCTTTATGGTGCGGACCGGAATGATGAGGGCCTGCAATGCGCCGAGCGCGCACTTGAGCTTCAGCCGAACTATATTATCGGTCTGTGGGCGAAACAAAGGATCATTGCCGGGCTGGGCCGTTGGGACGAGGCCATCGAAATCGGAGAGAGATTGGTTTCGCTCGCGCGCCACGCAGCCATTTTTGTCAGCGAACTGGGGATGACCTATGCCCTGTCCGGCCAGCGCGACAAGGCTCTCGCTATTCGCCGCGAATTGCTGCTGCGGCGCGACGCCGGCGAGTACATTAGTCCTGCCGGCTTCTTGCTCATCGATTTGGGTTTGAGCGACGTGGAAAGTATTCACCGCGATCTTTCCAAGTATGCGGAGGAGGCTCCAGGCTGGGCTGGCGCACTGGGAGCCGGTGTCTATCTCGCTAAATTCAGAACCGATCCCGCCATCGCCGAAGTCTTCCATAAAGTCGGCTGGTGAGTTCACTGTTGCGTTCTTTGCATTTTCGCCAGCTTGCCTGCCCTGAGAATCTTTGCGAAGGGAACGCTCTTTGCGAAGGCTCACCACCTTTTAGTACGATTATTCGCCATGCCACACCTATTCAAACCAACCAGCATTTGCGCGGTCACGCTTCCCAACCGCATCGCCGTCTCGTCCATGCGGCGCAGGTTGCGCGTCTTGTTGATTCTTAGTGGGCTCGCCTTCGCGCCGTTTTGCGCACCCGCGCAATCTTCTAGCGCTCAGCCCGCATGGTGCGGCGAGCATCGCGCCGCCTTCGCCCATCTCGAGCGCGTGCCGTCGCCCGATCCGTGGTTTGAGGTCTACAGAGTTGCGCCTGGTGTCTTCGCCATCTACGAGCCGCGCCAGTCCGAAGAAGATATTCCCTACTTAATTCTCGGCACCAATCGCGCGGTGATGTTCGATACTGGCCTCGGCATCGGCAACATCCGCAAAGTCGCGGAATCGCTGACGCGGCTGCCTATCACCGTGGTGAACTCGCACACGCACAATGATCACGTTGGCGGCAACTGGCAATTCGACTCCATCGACGGGATGGACACTGCTTTCACGCGCGCCAACGCCAAAGGGTCCGTCGCCGATGCGCAGGCCGAACTTACGCCCGGCAATGTTTGCGGTGCGTTGCCGGCCGGTTTCGATCCCAAGACATACTCAACGCGCCCATGGCATATCACACGCTGGATTCATGACGGCGATAAAATTGATCTCGGCGGCCGCACGCTCGAAGTCATTTCGACTCCCGGTCACACCCCCGACTCCATTTGCCTTCTGGATCGAGCCAATGG
>JASHQB010000338.1 GCA_030037775.1 Candidatus Acidiferrales bacterium | reverse complement strand
AACGAATCGCTACTTCGAAACCCTGGGTTCCCGCAAGGGGCCCAGGGTTTTTTCTTGCCTCAATTTTTCTCTGTGATTCAAGCCTGCGGTCGCGCGCAGTGCGCGATGCTGAGGGTGTGCCGCCTTAAAGAAAACGCCGTCTGCAGGAAGTGCCTTCGTGGAATTCAGTGGATCACACAGCGAGGAGATTTGGCTCCGGGGCTTGGACTCGAACCAAGATTCTAGGCTCCAAAGGCCCATGTGCTACCAATTGCACCACCCCGGAACCGAAGCCCAAGAATTATAATGAATTACTCGCCGCCGCGCTATTCTTCGCCGCGAAATCCGTGCGCCGCGATTGCCGCTCGGCGATCGATCTGCTACGCTTGAACGCCAATCCGGGAGAGGTGTCCGAGTGGCTTAAGGAGCACGCTTGGAAAGCGTGTGTAGGAGAAATCCTACCGTGGGTTCAAATCCCACCCTCTCCGCCATGCTTTGTTTTCAGTGGGTTAGGTCCCTCCTAGAACGCTTCCTTAAGAGAGATTCCGCCACCAAAATTCATCATTTCATTTGTTCTTTGGAGTGGCCAGCGGTTCCTGGTTTGAATGCAAGGGTGTCCCCAGAACAAACCTCATGGTAGAGAAATCCAGCGTGAAGCTCTCGAAGTTCGCCACGATGTCCTGTCCGAGATTTCCATACACCTCGTCGTGCTTGGTGCCCGCGCCGGTCAGAGAAATCGGTACATTTCGCAGCGTCACGGTTTTATCGCCGATGCCGAGCCTCAGCTGTTGTTGCGTGTAAATCTGCCGGATCACCGCCCCGCCCATCCCGGCAGTCTTGACTGTATCTTTTTTCCAGCTCTTGGACTCGCCCCGGAAATCCCGATAATAACGAACCGAAAGTTCACTGCTGGCCGCCCCGGTATCGAAGCCGAACGGGAGATTCTTTCCTGCCAGCTTGCATTCGATGACGGGTGTGAGCAGCTTCATATACATTCGCGCGCCCTCACTGGTTACTCGCGTTTTGTACCCCGCTGTAAACTCACCTGCATGCTGAAACGTGATCGTCCCCAGCGCCTGAAAAACGGGATAGCCGATAATTCCATGGATCTGATAGGAGTATTTGCCAAGGTTTATGTCAAGGTTGCCGTCGTCTACGACCAGCACGACCACGTTCTGCAGCGTGGCGCCTCCCATCTGCAGTGTCGGAAGCAAGGCGAGACGCAGCGGGCTTTCGATCCCGGTTAATCCACCCTGGGCTTCGGCAGCGCCGGGCACAAACTTCAGCCCGAGCCGCTCCGCAAAGCTTTTGCTGACCACCGAGTGGTTCGCACCGGTATCGAGCAGCCATTGTGCTTGCACTCCGTTGACGCTCAGCTCGACGTTCATCGACTGCAGGGGATTGCGTTCGGTCTTCAATCTCACAGATCCATCCCAGCGGATCGTCTGCGGTGGCGCGTCGCGCAAGATATGCGCAATCGCCGCATCGTCTTTCGTGCTGCGCAGTTCTTCCGGACTAAATTGATTCGAGAAGTGATTCAGTAGGTCCTCATAAGCTCGATCCTCATCGGCGTATTGGAAACTCTTGTCGTAGTCATCCGCCAAAGTCACTAGCGCCATCGCGGCCCGGTCCGGACGAGATGTTCGTAGCCTCGGAAGAACGCCGCGCAGTAGTTGGATGGACTCTGCAATGCGGCCCACTCGGTTTGCCAGCATTCCGGAGAAATAGTCCCGCTCGAGCCCTGGCTCGATTCTTGCCAAGCTTGCTTCTAATTCATCAAGGCGGAACTCCTTAAGTTCAACGTCCGGTCCATCCAGAGTGGCGGCGGGCTCATCATTTGCCCACGCGGTCATAAAGGGCGAGGCGGAAACCTCGCTGGCCCAATCGCCGTTCACAGGAGGAACATCGAAGGAGAAGCTTCCCGAAGTAGCTTTGTCGGTCTGCTCGGGAGCGCCGGACGCATTTGGCTTCGCTTGGGCTCGATTGAATTGGGCAGCGAAGAAAGCAGCCAAGCAAAGCAGATACATGGAGAATTGTTTCCCCATTCTTTCTACTCGCAACGCAAAGCAGTAATTGGATTCCCGCGAATTACCCGTAGGGCCGGCAATGACGAGGCAGACAGGCCAACGAAAAAAAGGAACATCAAAACAGAGAACAGAATCACCGGATCGATCGGCCGAACGCCAAAGAGCAGACTGGAAAGGAGCGGCGTCAAGGCAAGAGAGAGAGCAAAGCCGAGCAAGCCGCCTGTGAGGATGGGCGTCATGCCGGCGCGCAAGATCATCATCATGATTTTATAGCGCTGCGCCCCGAGCGCCATGCGGATGCCAATTTCCTTTGTACGGTCTGCGACAGCGCTGGAAGTGACGCCGTAGATGCCGATGCAGGAAAGCAACAAGGCAATCGCACCCAGCGAGCCGCATAGGACTGTGATGAAGCGAGCGCTCATTCGGGCGTCCGACACGTAATCATCCATCAGTCTCACATTCGCCACGGGGAGGTCTTTATCGAGGTCCGCGACTTGGCGGCGGATCAAGGGAACGAGAGTTTCCGGGGACGCGTTCGTGCGGACGACAAAAGACATGTTGGCCCGAACGGCCATCGGATAGCGGAGATAAATCTGCGGGCGGACCTGGTTAGTGAGCGAATGATATTGGACATGCTTTACTACGCCGATTACTTCCGCGACATCACGAACAAAGTCTCCGTTCTCGACATTGAGCGCCTTACCGATGGCGTCGCCACGAGGCCAAAGCTGGTTTGCCAGGGAATCGTCGATAATCACGACTTTGCGATTGGCGACTTCGTCGGCGGAATCGAAATCTCTGCCGGCCACGAAATCGATGCGCAAAGTATCGAAAAAACCAGCCGAAACGGAGCGATGGTCCGCCATCAGCGTATTCTGTTCCTGCTGAGGCGCGCCTTCACGCCAGTAGTAGTCGTACCAATTGGGAAGATTGTCGTCAAAGGGCAAATGCGAGACTACGCCGACCGATTGAACACCGGGAACGGTCGAAAGCTTCCTTTGCGCTTCGCGAATGAACTGAATCGCCGCGTCACGAGTGGGATAGCGCACTCCCGTAAGAGAGACCTGGAAGGTGAGAACGTTATTGGGATTGAAGCCGGGTTCGACGCGCAAAAGATCCGCAAATGTACGAATCAAAAGAACGGAACTGGTGAGCAGCACGAACGTGAGCGCAACTTCACAGCCAATCAACAATTGGCGGGACAGACGCTTATTACCGCCTGTGCTTCGCGAAGCTCCCCTGAGCATCGAAGCGAGATCCAAACCTCGCGCTTCGAGTGCAGGGGAAAGACCGAAGAGAATCCCGCAAAACACCGACACCAGCAGATTGAACACCAGATCGGCGAGGTTCAATCCTGTGGGAGCCATTCGCGCAATGCCTGCGGGTTGCAAAACCCACAGAATGCGAAGGATTCCCCAGGAGACAGCCAATGCCGCTATGCCGCCGAGGCAGGATAAAAGAACACTTTCGGTGAGCAGTTGGCGAATGATTCTGGCCCGCCCCGCGCCTAGCGCTGCTCGGACTGTGATCTCGTCGCGGCGCTCGTTCGCACGGGAAAGGACGAGCATTGCCACATTTGCACACGCAATCAAAAGGACGAAAGCGGTTCCGGCAAAGAGCGCGAGGAGAGCGCGGCGGACGTTGTGGGCGACGTCGCCTTGCAGAGAGAGCGCTTGCAAATGAAGGTTTTGGCCTGAGTACTCGAGAAACTCCGACCGCAATTGCGAGGCGATATTGTCTAGTTCGGCCTGGGCTTGTTGGATGGTCGCACCGTCGCGGAGGCGGCCGATGATTCGAATGTAGCCTTGGTCGCGCGACTGTTTTGCCAAATCCCACTGAAAAGGGATGTAGACGTCAATGTGGGCAGGAACGCTGGCGCCTTCAGGAAAAATGAGCTTGAATCCCGCGGGCAGTACGCCCACAACTGTGCACAATTCGCCACTCAGACGGACCGGCTGGCCGATGATTCTTGGGTCCGCGCCATAGCGCCTTTGCCACAGCTCGTGGCTAATCACCACGACGGGGGCGGCTCCCTGTCCCTCATCGTGAGGAAGAAAGAATCTGCCCAGTTGCGGGCCAGCGCTGAGAAGTGAGAGGAAGTTGGAAGTGACCAAACCCAGGCTCACCCGCTCCGGCTCGCCCCGTCCGGTCAGTGCCCCACTTTGGACCCAAATCCCGGCAAACTGCTCGAAAAGCCGACTGCGCTCGCGAAGCGAAATAAGCTCTGGGCCGGAGGAGGGCGCGCGTCCTTCCTTTCCGAAGACGGACCAAACCACTGCTAGGCGGCTCGAATGGGGATAGGGCAAGGGCCGTAAGAGAACTGAGTCGACGACGCTGAAGATGGCTGTATTGGCGCCGATTCCGATCACCAGTGTAAGAATTGCGACGAGGGTAAAGACGGGCTTTTTTGCCAGCATCCGGCCAGCGTAATGCAGATCCTGGCGCACAGTATCCATCATCTGTGAGATTCGCACCCGGCGATCTTTTGAAATCGTGCTTGAGTCTGAGCTTGATAGATCGCCGGGGGAACCTGGGCCCGGCGGCGATGGCCGCTGGTTCAAGTCGGGCGGAGTGTGTTGATCGGAAAGAGGAAGTTGCACTCTCTTGGTTCGACCGATGCCAGCGTGCATTAGGTCATTGGCGAGCGCGGGCCAATCGCAAACATGCCGCGTGGCTGCCGAGAATGCCTCCTGCTCACTGAGGCCCGATTCAAGCGCTTCCTGATAGGCATCGTCCAATTGCTGGGCGAGTTCTTCGACGATCTGCGCCTCACGTTCGGGGCGGCAATTGGGCAGCGACAAATGCTCTCGTACGTACTCCACCCAGCTAGGCATAAGTCGAACTCACGACGCGATTGATTGTCGCCACAAAATCTCCCCAGGCGGTGCGCTCGGCCTCAAGAAACTTACGACCCCGCGCCGTGAGGCGATAGTATCTCCTGCGCCGTTCCCCAGACCGTTCGATCCACCGGCCTGAAATCAGGCCCCTCCCTTCCAGGCGGCACAATATAGGATAGAGAGAAGCAATTCGAAACTGGATGCGTCTGTTGGAGCGCGCTTCAATCAACTTGCCGATTTCATACCCGTGACGCGGGCGGGCCTCCAGGCACGAGAGAACAAGAAGCTCTGCGCTGCCTTTCTTCAATTCGCGATCAGACATACTGTGCTACCATATGCTTCGCTACAGTATACTGCAGTGCAGGCTATTGTCAAATGGCGGCATCGAGTATCGAGAGCTCGAGATGTTTCGCAATGGATAGCCAGTTGTCCAAGAGGAGTTCACACAGAACACCTCAGCAAAAAGGAGGTCTCAAATGAAGCTCGCAACGCCCATTCTGATCGCGCTGGCGCTGCTCGTGGCCGCACCGTCCTACGCCCCGCAGTTGAAGCCGGTTTCTGCGGACGCGCGGCAAGCCGACCGTGACGCCATTCGGAACCACATCGACAAGATCTTCCAGGCCTATATCACCAAGGATGCTGCCACGATCCGCGCGACGCACGCGCCCGCGTGGATTGGCTTCCAGTCCGCTTCGCAAACGGCCATTCAGGGAATCGATGCCTATATGAAAGACGTGGATGGTTACTTGAACGGGCCAGTCCGTATGACCGGTTACAAGATGCTCGAGTTCGACGTCATTTTCTACGACGACGTCGCGCTTGTCCCATACATTGCCGAGGTTACGTATGCTTTCCCTGGGGGCACGGTGACGCAAAAACTGCGCGTCTTCGACGTCTACGCCAAACTCGATGGCGGCTGGAACCAAGTCGGCTCCGACACCCAGTTGCATCCCGAATCCATTGCCGCGGCAATGGAAGATCTCCGGCCGATGAGTCCGGGGGAGAAGAGTAGCTTGTTGGCGGCGCGCGAAGCGGTGTGGCGCGCGTGGTTTGCAAACGACACGACACAGCTGACGGAATTAATCCCACCTGAATTGATCGCCATCGAAACCGGCGAGAAATGGCAAACACGCGAGGATGAACTCGCGGGCTCGAAGGATTTCGCCGCCAACGGTGGAAAGCTCGTGCGTCTGGAGTTTCCTCAAACCGAGATTCAGGCGTACGGTCATACGGCCATCCTCTACACGAAATTCACGCTGGAAACGGAAGTGGGCGGCAAGCAAACAACGGTTTCCGGGCGCGCCACGGAAATGTTTGTGTCTCGTCACGGCAAGTGGGTGAATGTTGGATGGCACCTGGATAGTGGTAGCTAGTGATCACGGCTCGGCGCGGCGCAGTGCCACGCATCGGACCGGGAGTTTTGAGCGTAAACGGCTAATTCTCGAGAGTTATGTCCCGTTGCTGACTGCTGACGGAAAGGTGGATTTCCCTCCGAAGTAGCACTCAAGGGCCTCCACCTTTCCGTCCCTGAGCCGGAAATACTCCACATTCCGGAACGATTTGCCGTTCTTCGTATGGCAAAGATACTTCACAAACACGTCGTTGCCGCTTCCGATCACCCGTTCGAGGTCAAACCGTTCGATAAAATTAATCTGTGTATCCCAGCATTTCGTTTTGAATGTGCTCGCACTGATGTGGTCGTCCCCGGCCGCGCTGGTGAAGGTAAAGTTCTCGGCCTGCAGGGCGGTAAATTGACCAAAGTCGTTCTGCTCCAATGCGCCATACCACTTCCGGACGACTTCTTCGTTTGTCTCGCTCCGCTCCGTTCCTGCGCGTGCGCTTGCCGTCACCAAGAGCCCCGCCGCTCCAGCCACCGCGCAAACTCCCGATTCGATCACCTTCCGCCGTGATACTCCAATCCTCGTCATGTCCATCCATTTCCAGATTCTCAGGTGAGTGGCCCTCGGGCCGTCCCGAGCGCTAAATCGTGTTCGTCAGTTTCGTTTCGCAACGTGCATCGAACGCAGCCCGCTACGACGATTCCGCGGCCGCTAGAAAGCGTATTCCAATCCGAACTGCATTGTGCGCGGCAGAGTCAGGAGGCGCGTGTAATCGCCGAAAGTTTCCGGCGTAGAAATCCCAGTAGTAGGTGTCAGGCTCTGCACGTCAAAGCGATTCATGTTGAACACGTTAAACATATCCGCGGTCAGGTGCAGCGTGTGACTCTCCTTATATGGCATCTTCCAAATCTTGCCTAACTCCATGTCCCAATCGTAGAAGCCGTCTCCGCGGAAAACGTTTCGAGACCCGGACTGGCCGGGGAGCGGCTCACTGATCTCGTTGTATACCGCAGCGGGGTTGCTGAAGACGTTGTAGGTGAGACTACCGCCCGGGTCCAGCACGTCGTAGTGACCGCCATTAATGTGGACGGGAGACATGGCGACACCGTTGAGTTGCCAGTTCGTCGGGTAGCACGTATTACATGCCTGCGCGCTAAACGGGAAGCCGCTGGTCCAACGGGCTAGGCCGGAAAGTTGCCAGCCGCCGATGATGGCGTCGAGCCCCCTGTTTATGTGGCTAGCCAACGGCCGGCCCTGGCCGAACGGGAGCTGCCAAATCCACTGGGCGTTGATCTGATGGCGCAAATCAAAGTCGGATGGGCCGCTTAGTTGATCCCCCATCCAGGGATTGACCACGTCGCCGCTCAGCGCCGACCATTCGCCCACGCTCTCGGCGTCGGAGGCCAAGTCGAACGAAGTCGAGTAGGTGTAGTTGACGTCAAACTGGAGGCCCTGCGTCATCTGCTTCTTGAACGTCGCTTGCAGCGACTCATAGTGCGAGAAACCCTGGGAGCGCCATGCATAGAGCGAAGAATACTGGCTATCGAACCACGTGTATTGTCCGGTCTTCGCAAAGTAGGTGTTATTGGTGTTCTCGCCGGGGATTCCAAGCACGTCGAAGAAATCGATCGCGTCAGTTTCGTTATCGGCGGCGCAAAGGAACGTCTGATAAATCGCCGTCACTGGATCGGTGGTCGGATTGAGTGGCCAAGCGCCGCAACTGGAAGCGCCTACGGCGCCAGCAACGTTGTACTCGTCACCAGCGGCGACAGGGCTGAACAAGTCGTTCCAATAAGCTGCGGTAGGCCCAAGCGTAGACGAGGTAACGAGTGCGGGATTGGTGCCAGCCTTGTTGTTTATCCGCGCAAGGTTCGCCATCGCCTGGGCGGCCTGGTAATAGGTGATTCCGGAGGTCGGATCCGTCAAGTTAAGAGGCTGGGCCAAATCGCTCTGCAGAAGAAGATTGTGCGCGAGACGGCCGACGTAAGCAATTTCAACGGCCATGTTGTGCGGCAACTCCCTCGAAATGGAGAAATCCAGAGCGTACGAATAGGGAGTCTTTAGAGAACTGTCGATGCCCCAGCAGATGCAGAAATTTCCCGGCGGAAACGTGGTAGGGAAGCCAACCGCGGGCGCGGGAAGAAAGATGGCGTTGCCGTTATTGTCTACAGTCGGAATGTTGTTCACCGCCGAAGTGAGCGACTGGCCGGGGATGGGCTGCCAGCGGGGAGACGACGCGGCGGATTCAACATTCGCGGGATTCACGAGCAAGGTGGAGAGGCCGAACTCGCCGCCGCTCGTATCGAAGGTCTGAATCATCGCTTCGCCGTAGTGGTCATAGTATTTGTTGAAACCGGCACGGATGACGGTCTTGTCGCCGTCGCCAACAAGCTTCTTTAGCCACTCAGAACTCGGCTCAGGCGACCATGCTATGGACAACCGTGGCGCAAAGTTGTTGCCCGTAGCCCACCAATCCGGGCGACCGTTGGACCGTCCCGCAAGGTCGAACGATATGATGGGGAATTGATTGGCCGGAACCCCTCGGGCCATCCCGTTTGCGCGTTCTTCGAACCACGTACCCAGGTCCTGGGTAGGCGCCGATTCCTGACCGTCGCTTTCCCAGGGTGGAGTGATCTGCTCATAGCGGAGGCCGTAATTGAAGGTAAGGTTCGGCCTGATTTTGAAAGAGTCTTGCGCGTACAACTCCGACTCGCGCATCTCGAAGTGCCGTGGCACCGGTGCACCTTGCGCCAGCGCAGAGCCAGACCCGTCGGGATTGACTTGATTATTGTATTGCGCGTTGACCTCAGTAACCATTCCCAGCAATCCGATCAAAGGGAAGTCATAGTAAAAGTCAAATCCAGGCGCAACAGCGGGGAGGCCTGCCGAGGGCGGGTTAAACGGGCTGGAGTCGCCGGCGAAGCCGCCAACGTTGAGCCATTCAGAATTCAGACTGCCGCTGCTAAATGACGTGGTTGTGCTTGCGGAATTGTTGTAGATCAGGTTGATGTCGGTCCCGAAAGTGAACGTGTGTTTGCCCTTGGTCCAGGAGATATCATCGGTAAAGTTGTCGACGGGGAAATTGAACCCCGTTGTGTAGTTTCCCTCGTCTTGGTTAAGTCCGCGGATGAGGTTCGCGGGAAGATCCGAGTCTCCTCCATTCACAATGCTCTGGCGAGTTAAGCCGTAACGAAAGTTGTTGACCAGGTTTGGGTTTATAACAGCGGTGTAGCCAGCAACCATGCCCTTGCTGAAATCTGTCGTGGTGCTCTGGAATTGGCCGCCGGGAAGGAGTGGCGCACCAGCGCCCGTTGGTCCGCCGGGAACGTAGTTGTCTTGCCCGCTCCCGCGCCAGAAGAGAGTCTGGGTACCACTCGCGGTCAGCTTGTAGTCAACCCGACCGATACCGATGTCGTTGCGCATGTGCTGCGTAGGTCCGAAAAGAAAGCCGTCGAAATTCAAGCCAAGACCATCGCCAAAGGCTGCGTCGTTATTTGGGTCGGCGGCTACGATAGGATTCGCGAGATAAGTTTGAAAATAAGCAATCGAGGAGGGGCTGGGGCCGTCTCCCAGCGGGTCCATTTGGGTTAATCCGACCGGGGAGCCGGATGAGTTGCTGTTCGGCCCGATCGCGAAATCGCCCGGCAACACCGAGTAGGACTTGCCACTCGCTCCCTGCACAGTGCCGCCTGGGCATTGGGATACCGTAGCGCACGGATACTGAATGATTCCGTCAGCCAACGTGGGGGAAGGAATGCTCCTTTGGGCAGTGATTGCCTCGTCCTGGCGATGCCCTTCGTAGTTCAGGAAAAAAAACAGCCGGTCATGCTTAATCGGGCCGCCGATTGTACCCCCGAAGATGTTATAGACCAATTGCAGGGGCTTATTCGGCTCGTCAGCAGCTACTTCCGCAGACTTATTGAAAAAATCGTTTGCTTCGCCAAAGTCGCTCCGATTGTATTCGTAGAGCGAGCCGTGGAAGGTGTTTGTACCACCCTTGGTGACGAGCGAGGACTGCGCGCCGGAAGAGCGCCCTTGATCGGCGCCGTAACCAATCGTGCTGACACGGAACTCTTCCACCGAGGCAACGGTCACGGGAATAACAGTCTCAAAAGGTGAGCCTGTTCCTTGATCGTTCACGTCCACGCCATCGAGAGTAATATTGTTTTGATCGCTGTGCGCGCCGTTGACGGAACCGCTGCGCGTGTCATTCCCGGCGAGGTCGCTGCGGTTCGACGTGAACACAACGCCCGGCTGGATCGAGAGAAGTTGCGCGACGTTGCGGGCGTACAGGGGCATATCGCTGATTTGGCTGCCACTCATGGTGTTGCCCTGGCTGGCGTCGGTGGTGTTTAGAAGCGGCGCTTGGGCTGTCACTTCGACCGTGGTTGTCGAGGCGCCCACCTTCATCCTGACGTTGATTGTTTCAGGCAAGTTAACCAGCAGCTCGAAACCCTTCTGTTCGTATCTGGTAAATCCGTTCGCGTCCACGTCAAGAACATAATGGCCCGGCAGGACTTCCGCGAACACGTAAGCTCCTTGCTGATCTGTCGTGGTGGTGCGCTCGAGGTTTGTGTCTGTATCGACGAGGTGCACAGTCGCGTTAGGAATTGCCGCATTGCTGGGATCGGTCACCACACCGCGAAGCGACGTCGTTGCCTGTCCCCAAACAGGGCCACCAATGAAGAAAAGGAACGACGCCAACAGCAATATGTGCCGGATTCTCCTCACGGTCCACCTCCGCTCAAACTTGTCGTTCGAATCCAACAGAAACAACGGTAGGAGCGTCCGAGGCACCCTCCACAGACGCACAGGTCAACGATGAGACCAGCAACCCCTAGGACGGTACCCTGAAACTCTCCAGTCAACACGCTCGCAGAGCGCGTTTGTGCACGGCATTTACCATAGTCGCGACAATCGGTCAATACAGTTAAACCTCGGAAAGCGCGAGGACTTAGCTCGCGGATTGGCGAATATCTTCCGCGGAAGAGCGTTGAGATATACTTCGAATTGTATTTTTCTACGTTTATTTGGATTCAGTGAAGCGGTTCGCGAAAGGCGTCAGTTTTTGGACATTGCCGATGTCGGTCCATCGCCCATTGGTTCTCGTTGAATCCAGGTGTGGGATGAACGGTGCCGGTCTGCAGGGCTTTAGAATTTACACTGTTAATTCAAATCCCACGCGACCACGCTTTCCGCTGTTGCGGGCAAGCCACTACTGCGGGAGTTTGTAGTCGGCGGCTGTCGTCTTCTTCGAGACCTGCGCCGGCGTTGGCAGTTGCGAGCGGTCCCATCCGCCGCCCAACGCTTCGATCAGTTCCACCGCTGACACCATTTGACTGATCTGCAGAGTCGCCACGGATTCCTGATCTGTGAGCAGCGTATTCTGCGCGGTCAAAACGTCGATGTAGGGGTCCACGCCCGTCTGGTACCGCACAGTCTCGAGATCTAAAAACTGCTGCGCCGATTTTGCGGCATCCTCTTCCTGCTGGATCTGCTGCGAATAAATGCGTACCGCCGCCAGATAATCTTCCACTTGTTGGAACGCCGTCAGCACCGTCTGGCGGTACGCCGCCAAATCCGAATTGTACGTCGCCACATACTGATGCAGCTCCGCGCGATAGAGCCAGCCATTAAAAATCGTCTCCGAAATCGCCGGCCCAATCGACCAGAACCGGCTCGGCCAGTTAAACCAACGCGAGAACGTGGAACTTTCAAAGCCGCCCGACGCAGAGAGTGTCACGTCGGGGAAAAATGCCCCGTAGCCCACGCCAATCACCGCGTTCTCTTCCGCCAGTGTCCGCTCCGCAGCCGCCACGTCCGGCCGCCGCTCCAATAATTGCCCCGGAAGTCCCACGGGAATCGGCGGCGGCGCTCTCAGCAGTGGCGCCACCGGAATCGAAAAATCTGTGGCCACCTTGCCGACCAGCACTGCCATGGCATGCTCGTATTGCGCCCGCGCGATGCCTAGATTGGTCGCCGCCGCCTGCGCGCTCTGGAGCGTCGTCTGGGCCTCCACTACCGAAATGTAGTCGTCGATGCCCGTGTCGTAAAGCGTCTGCGTCAGGTCCAGCGACTTCTGCTCCGCGGCTACCGTATCGTTCAGAATCTTCTGCAGCGCATCCTGCCCGCGAATTTCGAAATAGTATTCCGCCAGGCTGGCCTGCTCCGTCAGTCGCTCATTTTCCAGATCTGCCGCACTCACTTGACTGGCATACTGCGCCTCCCGCACCTCGTTGCGGATCTTGCCCCACAGGTCCGGTACCCACGACACATTCACCGGCAACGAAACCACCGAGCTGGTTTGTCCCGCATTGGCCGTTGCTGAGTTGAAGAGATTCCCGGAGGATTTTGACCGTGTCCACGACGGGCTGGCCGTCACCGTCGGCCAGTACTGCGCGCGCGCCTCTGCAATCAACGCCCGCGCCTCCATGAAGTTCTGAAAATATTCCTTGATATTCTGATTGTTGATGTTCAGCTGCTCTTCGAGCGCGTTCAACTGTGGGTCCTTGAAAATCTCCCACCAGTTGCCGCGCAGCATGGCATCCTGCGGGCTGGCCACCTGCCATCCCTGGGTGTTTTGGAAATTCACCGGCGACTCTTTATAGTTCGTCGCCGCGGGCGGCGCCGAAGTCGGCGCGTGGTATTTCGGTCCCACTGTGCATCCGGCGAGTAGCGCCACACAGCACACCGCCGCCACCATCGCTCGCCTCGGTTTGTGTTCGCAGTTCGTCATATCGATCTCTTCGCGCAAATTATCTCTTCACGCTCCTCTTCACACCGCGGGCTCTTCTCCCGGCCTGAACGTATCCCGTTGCTTGCCGGCCATGCGCAGCCGCAACCGGTCGAGCGTCAAGTAAACGACCGGAGTCGTATACAGCGTGATCAGTTGGCTCAGCAGCAGCCCGCCGACGATCGTTATCCCCAGCGGCCGTCTCAATTCCGATCCCATCCCCCTGCCGAACGCCAGTGGAAACGCCCCGAAAATCGCGGCCATCGTCGTCATCATAATCGGACGGAAGCGCAGCATGCATGCTTGGAAAATAGACTCTGCAGTGCTTTTCCCTTCCACGCGCTCCGCCATTAACGCGAAGTCAATCATCATGATCGCGTTTTTCTTTACGATGCCGATCAGCAGCACAATGCCGATAATCGAGATGACGTTCAGGTCGTTATGAAACAGCATCAGCGCCAGCATCGCGCCAACGCTCGCCGACGGCAGCGTCGAAATGATCGTCAACGGATGAACCAGGCTCTCGTACAAAATTCCCAGTACGATGTATACCGCCAGCAGCGCCGTAATCACCAGGATCGGCTCGCTCGCCAGCGATTGCTGGTACGCCTGCAGTGTTCCGGCGAAGAATCCGCGAATCGTCGACGGCAGCCCTAGCCGGCTCTCCATTTCCTGCACTTCCTGCGTCGCCGCGCTCATCGACATTCCCGGCGCCAGATTGAACGAAACCGTAACCGACGGAAAAAGCGTGGTGTGGTTCACTTGCAGCGGCGTGGTGTTGGTCTGCGCCTTCACTACTGCGGAAATCGGCGTCATGGTATTCGCGCTCACCGCCCCGCTCCCCGCCGCCGCTCCGCCGGAGTTCATGTAGATGTTGTCCAGTCCCGCAGGCGACTGCCAGTACGGCGGTGCCACCTCCATCACCACGTAGTATTGATTGAGCGGTGTGTAAATCACCGACACTTCCGATTGCCCGAACGCGGAGTAAAGCAGGCTATCCAGCGATTGCGCGCTCTGTCCCAACCGCGCCGCCGTCAGCCGGTCGTAGCTCAGCAGCTCTTCCAATCCGCCATTCTGCTGGTCCGTGTTCACGTCCTGCAAACCGGGAAGCTTTTTTATATTCGCCAGCAGGATCGGGCCCCAGTGCGCCAGGTCCGGAACATTGTCCGACTGGATCGTGTATTGATAGAGGGCGTTGCTGGAGCGCCCGCCGATGCGCACATCCTGCACCGCCTGAAGAAACGCCGACGCCACCGGAAGCCGGTTCAGTTTCGGCCGAAGCCGATCGATCACCTGCGCCGCGGTGATCTTCCGCTCGTTCAGAGGTTTCAGCGCGATATAGATGTTGCCTCCGTTGCTCGCGCCATTTCCGCCGGTGTACGCGTTCACGTGCGCCACCGCCGGGTCCGCCTTGATCACTTTCACTAGTTGCAAGATCGAGAAGTTCATGAACGGAAAGGACGCATCCTGCGGCCCTTGCACTCCGCCCACCAGCGCGCCGGTGTCCTGCTGCGGGAAAAAGCCTTTGGGAATCTTGATGATCAGCACCACGTTCAGCGCGATAGTCAGCCCCAGCACCGTGAGCATCAGCCCGGAGTTATCCAGCGCCCAGCGCAGCGAACTCCGGTAAACCGAAAGCATCCCGTTGAAGAACTTTTCGCTCATCCGATAGGCCAAATTGTGTCCTTCTTCGGCGCCATGACTTTTCAGCAGGTGCGCGCACATGCACGGCGTTGCGGTCAGCGAAATTACCATCGAGACCAGAATCGCGGTCGACAGCGTGATCGCAAATTCCCGGAAGAGCCGTCCCACGATCCCGCCCATCATCAGAATGGGAATGAAAACAGCGATCAGCGACATGCTGATCGAAAAAACAGTGAACCCAATCTCTTTCGCGCCCTTGAGAGCCGCCGCAAACGGCTTCATGCCGCTTTCCAAATGCCGCGTGATGTCTTCCATCACCACGATCGCGTCGTCCACCACGAACCCCGTCGAAATCGTTAGAGCCATCAGCGATAAATTGTCAAGGCTGAAGCCGAACAAGTACATCCCGGCGAATGTACCGGTCAGTGACGCCGGCACCGCCACCGCCGGTATCAGCGTCGCGCGCGGGCTGCGCAGGAAGATAAAAACGATCACGATCACCAGGCAGACCGAAGTGATCAGCGTCATCTCCACCCCGTGCACGGAAGCCCGGATCGTCGTCGTGCGGTCCAGCACGATGGTGTAGACGATCCCCTGCGGCAGCGCTGCCTCCAGAAACGGCAGTTGCGCTCGAATGCGCTCCACGGTTTGAATGATATTTGCCCCAGGCTGGCGAAAAATAATCACAGAGATCGAGCGCACTCCATCCATGTAGCCGGCCGTGCGGATGTTCTGCGTCGAATTCGTCACGTCGGCGATGTCCGAGAGGTGAATCGCCGTGCCGTTGTGGTAACCCACGACCAGGGGCCGATAATCGCCCGCGCGCGAAATCTGATCGTTGGTGATAATGTCCGCGGTCATCGAATCGTTGGCGATTTGCCCGCGTGGCTGCAGCGTGTTTTGCAAACTCAGAATGGACTGCACGCTCGGTAACGTCAGGCCGTAGCTCTCCAGTTTTGTGGGATTGATCTCCACGCGCACTGAAGGCGTCGCCCCACCGCCGACGAAAACTTGCCCCACGCCCTGAATCTGCGAAAGTTTCTGTTCCAGGATGGTCGAAGCTTTGTCGTACAGGCTGGTGATGTCGTACTTCTGCGACGTCAAGCTGATCAGCATGATCGGAGCGTCCGCCGGATTCACTTTGCGGTACGACGGATTCTGTGGGAGGTTTGCGGGAAGATAAGTCCGCGCCGAGTTGATGGCTGACTCCACATCTCGTGCTGCTCCGTCGATGTTGCGGCTCAGATCAAACTGCAACGTGACCGACGTGCTCCCCAGCGAACTCGACGAAGTCATCTCCGTGATGCCAGCAATGTGTGCGAACTGCCGCTCCAGCGGTGTCGCTACGGAAGACGCCATGATCTGGGCGCTCGCTCCTGGCAGGCTGCCGCTTACCGAGATGGTCGGGAAGTCCACCTGAGGCAAGGGGGAGACCGGCAAAACCATGAAGCCGATCGCTCCTGCGATGCACAGGCCGATGGTCAGCAGCGTCGTTGCCACGGGGCGCCGGATAAACGGACCCGAGATGTTCATGCTTGCTCCGAACCCGTCAAGGGCTCTTCCGCCGCCTGTTTGTTCCTTGCGAACCGCTGGCCGAGCCTGTCAAAAAACACGTAAATCACCGGAGTGGTGTAAAGCGTAAGCACCTGGCTGACCAGCAGCCCGCCCACGATCGCAATGCCTAGCGGCCGGCGTAATTCCGAACCCAGCCCCTGGCCCAGCGCCAGCGGAAGTCCGCCCAGCAGCGCCGCCATGGTCGTCATCATGATCGGCCGGAACCGCAGCAGGCTCGCTTCGTAAATCGCGTCCGTCGAATTCTTGCCCCGCTCCCGCTCTGCCTCGAGCGCGAAGTCCACGATCAAAATTCCATTTTTCTTGACGATACCGATGAGCAGGATGATTCCGATAATCGCCACCACATCCAGATTTTGTCGAAACAGCATCAGCGCCAGCAGCGCGCCCACTCCGGCCGAAGGCAACGTCGAAAGGATCGTTACCGGATGTATGAAGCTCTCGTACAGCACTCCCAGCACGATGTACACCGTCACCAGGGCCGCCAGAATCAGCAACGGTTCATTGGAGAGCGAATTCTTGAAAGCCGCAGCGGTTCCTTGAAAGTCAGACTGTAAACTCGCGGGGAAGTGCATCTTGTCCGCCGCCTCCGAAATATCTGCGATGGCGTCTCCCAGCGCGGCCCCTGGCGCCAAATTGAACGAAATCGTCACCGACGGATATTGCCCTTGATGATTGATCGTCAGCGCCTCGGTAGTCGTGGTCAGGTGGGTGAACGCGTTCAGCGGAACCGCATTCGCCGGCGCGGAGCTGGTCGTCGCATTGGAAGTCGTGCTGCTGCCCGAGAGCGCGTTGGCCGGCGGCGTTAGCGTTCCGGCGGAGGGCGTGTACAGCACCGATGTTGTCGTGGCGTTCGATCCCGCCGTTGCCGAAGCGGAGGCCGCAAAAGATGCCACCGCGCTGGCGCCCGAGGCTCCTGTCGACGTGCTCGCCTGGATGTACAGGTCGCTCAGATTGGCCGGATCTTGCTGCCACTGCGGCTGCGCTTCCAGAATCACGTGATATTGATTGAGCTGCGTGTAAAGCGTGTTGATTTGCCGCTGGCCGTACGCGTCATACAGCGTGTTGTCGATCGTCGAGGGCGCGATTCCCAGCCGCGACGCCGTCACTCGGTCGATGGAAAGAAATAGCGCCCGCGCATTCGTCTGCTCATCCGTCGCCACGTCCTCGATGCTTTTCAGCTGTTTCAGTTTCGCCACGAATTTGTCGGTCCACTCGTTCAGCTCGCTGCTGTCCGGGTCTTCCAGCGTGTACTGGTAGAGCGTGCGGCTCACCCGGTCGTCCACGGTGATGTACTGCACCGGCTGCATATAAAGATCGATGCCTTGCACTTCACGCAGCTTCTTTGCCAGCCTGCGGATCACGTCCGCCGCGCCGATCCTGCGCACCTCGAGCGGCTTCAGATTGATCGACAATCTTCCGCTGTTGAGCGTCGTGTTCGTGCCGTCCGCGCCGATGAAAGACGACAAGCTCTCCACCGCCGGGTCCGCCAAGATCACTTTTGCCACTTCCTGCTGCTTCGCCGCCATTGCCGCGAACGAAATCGACTCCGAAGCCTGCGAAATCGCCTGAATCACGCCTGTATCCTGCGTCGGGAAAAACCCCTTGGGGATGACAATGTAAAGATAAATCGTCAGCACCAGCGTACCCAGCGCCACCAGCAGCGTGATGTTCTGATACCGCAGCACTACTTTCAGCGTCTTCCCGTAAAAAGCGATCATCCGGTCGAACGCCTCTTCCGACATCCGGAAGAACCGCCCCTGTTGCGCCTCCGGCGTATAACGCAAAATGCGCGAGCACATCATCGGCGTCAGCGTCAGCGAAACGATCGCCGAAATCACGATGGTCACCGCCAGCGTTACCGCAAATTCGCGGAAGAGCCGCCCCACCACGTCGCCCATGAACAGCAGCGGTATCAGCACCGCGATCAACGATACCGTCAGCGAAACGATCGTGAAGCCAATCTGTTCCGCTCCTTTCAACGCCGCTTGCAGCGGCGAGTCGCCCTCCTCCAGGAAACGCGAAATGTTCTCGATCATCACGATGGCGTCGTCCACGACAAACCCCGTCGAAATCGTCAGCGCCATCAGCGACAGGTTGTCCAAGCTGTACCCCAGCAGGTACATCACCGCGAACGTCCCCACCAGCGAGAGCGGCACCGCGACGCTGGGAATAATCGTGGCGTACAAGCTGCGCAGGAACAGGAAAATCACCAGCACCACCAGGCCCACCGTCAGCATCAGCTCGAACTCCACGTCGCTGATCGACGCCTGGATGCTCGTCGTCAGGTCCGTCAGCGTCGTGATTTGGATCGATGCCGGCAGGTTCGCCTCCAGCTGCGGCAGGATTTTCTTGATGCTCTTCACCACGCTGATGGTGTTCGCGCCTGGCTGCCTCTGAATATTCAGGATAACCGCCGGCGTTGTGTTCATCCATGCTGCTTCCGTGCGGTTCTCCACGCCGTTCACAACGTTCGCGATGTCCTTCACGAACACCGGATCGTTGTTCTTCCACGCCACCAACACGTTCTTGTAATCGTTCGCCAGCGTGATCTGATCGTTGGCGTCGATTTGGTAGTCCTGGCGCGGCCCGTCGAAATTTCCCTTCGCCGCGTTCACGCTCGCTTCCGTCAGCGCCGTGCGCACGTCCTCCATATTGATTCCGTACGCCGACAGCGCCACCGGATTCACCTGAATGCGGATCGCTGGCTTCTGCCCTCCGCTGATGCTGACCAGCCCCACGCCGTTCATCTGCGAGATCTTCGGCGCCAGGCGCGTGTCGATTAGGTCCTCCGCCTGCGAGAGCGGCATCGAGTCCGACGTCACCGCCATCGTCAAAATCGGCGCATCCGCCGGATTGGTTTTGCTGTACACTGGTGGCACCGGCAAATCGGCGGGTAGGTAGCTCTGTGACGCGTTGATCGCCGACTGCACTTCCTCTTCTGCTACGTCGATGTTCAACGCCAGACTGAACTGCAGCACCAGTACCGAGATTCCGCCCGCGCTGGTCGAAGTCATCTGGCTTAGACCTTGCATTTCGCCAAATTGCCGTTCCAGCGGAGCCGTCACCGTGCTCGCCATCACGTCCGGGCTCGCGCCCGGATATTGCGTCAGCACCTGAATGGTCGGGTAGTCAACTTCGGGAAGCGCGGAGATCGGCAACTGCGTGAACGCCACCATGCCGGCCAGCAGAATGGCCGCCATCAGGAGCGAAGTAGCAACTGGCCGCAGAATGAACGGCCGGGACGGACTCATGGGACATTCCCTTCGCTCGATGTAGCCGGAAGCTTGATTTTTGAAATTGTGATTTTTGAGCCGTCCTGCAGTTTCTCGAAACTGCTGTTCGCTACCACATCTCCGACTTTTATTCCTTGAACGGCCACCATGCCTCCGTCGGAAGCGCCGGTTTTCACAGTGGTCATTTTCGCCTGGTCGTTTGCAATCACGTAGACGAACGCCGTGTCGCCATTGTGCTGCACCGCCGAGGAGGGCACCACGACTTGGTTCTCCAGAGTTGTTACGCGCAATCGCGTATTCACGAACTGGTTCGGAAACAGTACTCCGTCCTTATTCGTAAACGTCGCGCGCAGCTTCACCGTTCCCGTCGTCGGATCGATCTGGTTGTCGATCGTCGCCAGTTCGCCCTTGTCGATCAGTTTCTGGTTTGCCCGGTCCCATGCTTCTACCTGCAGCTTGGCTCCGTGCCTCGTCTGCTCCAGCACTTCGTCCAGGCTGTCTTCGGCCAGGGTGAAAATCACTGTGATCGGCGCGATCTGCGTAATCACCACCAACGGCGTCGAGCCGTTCGCCGTCACCAGATTGCCCGGGTCCACCAGCCGCAGCCCCACGCGCCCGTCGATGGGCGAGACAATGTGGCAGTATCCCACCTGCACCTGGTCGTACTGCACCGTGCCCTGGTCGTTCTTCACCGTGCCCTGATATTGCAGCACCAGCTTTTGCTGGTCTTCCAGCGTTTGCCGCGGAATTCCATTCCGCTGCCACGCCGTCTGGTAACGCCCCTCATCCATCTGCGCTTCCGACAGCAGGTTCTGATCGCGCTCGAGCGCGCCCTGGGCCTCCACCAGTTGCGCGTCGTATGGCCGCGAATCCAGTTCGATCAGCGGATCGCCTTTGTGCACGTACTGTCCTTCGCGATAATGGACTGCAGTGATCACCCCGGTCACCTGCGCTGTAATCGAGTCTGTGTACACCGGCGTCACCGTCCCGATCGCCTGTAGATAGACGCCGATGCTCCCCGTTTTCGCCGTCGAGGTTGTCACCGGCACCGGCCCGGTCATCATCCCTCGGCGTCCGCCCGTCGGAGCCGTTTGCGTCGTCTGTGCGCCCGGTCGCAAAACGGCGTAGGCCACCAGCCCAAACGCCAAGAGAACCACAATCCACACCCACCAGTGCCGCCGTTTCGGCTGGCCATTGGCGGTTTCCGAAGGCAAATACTGCTCCGACGGTGTGTCCGTCGTCGTTCGTGTTGTCTTGTCGTCTCGCATTTTCGATGACCATGAAGGCTCGGCTTTTCGCGCCGCCGCCTTTATCTTTCCTAAATACCCCTCCGTGATAGGACGCCTACCCTGCCTTGGCAGTTACCGGAAGCCCAAGAATTCGTTCTAGGTCGTTGCATATCGAAGCCTGCGCTCCGGAGCATTCCTTGGATATGCAACTCCTTTCCTCCGCCTCACAACCGTTCCTTCTGTCTCGGGGATTTCCACAGGCGCTGTAGACCGCCCGCTCCTCAGGAATTGTCTGGGCGATGCCTAACGCCATCTACTGGCCTTCCAGCGGAAGTACAATGGCGGCGCCCATTCTCCAAAGTCGCTCTCGGCTTCACAAACGGACTCACCGCCTCTCTCTCTATGCGACGCGGACGCCCTTTTCGTGGTTACTTGTAAGATGTCAGGAGATTCACTTAAGTCGCGGAGGGTTGGTCGCTCTGGGTGGGAATGATTACTTCGGGGCTTGAGTGCGAACGGACGGTCCAGCCGCCGATGCCCCGTCCTGCGGCCCTCTCGGATCGGCCACATGCGTCTGCGGCTCGCGGAGCACCTCTTCCATCGCCATCACCAGCCTGCCGCCGTCTTTCACCTTGGAGACCACTCGCCTCACGCCGGCTTGTTTCGCATGCTCTTCCACTTCCTTGGTGCCGTGCAGCGTGAATAGGATCACCCGCGCCTCGGGCCTATTCCTCGTGATTTCTCGTGCCGCTGCCATGCCATCCATCACCGGCATTGCCAGGTCTAGGACGATCAGATCAGGCTGCAGTTGCTTCGCCTGCTCCACGGCTTCGCGGCCGTTATTGGCCTCTGCGCAAATCCGCCAGTCGGCATGGGAATTGATCAGGTCGCGCAACGCCGCGCGCATCATTTCGTGGTCGTCGGCAATCAGGATCCGGGTCGCCATCGGCAAAACAAACGGGGACAGCGTGACAGCTCGTGTCCGGCTGAGGAATTCTACGGCCCTCATCCTGGTCCATTTCCGCCACGTCGTAAATCGGGCGGATACCCTACTGCGGTTCGGGCAAATCCGTCGTGAGCCCCATCAAGTCAAACCGCTCGTGCGTTCTTTGTCTCGCTAAGCGGCTTTCGCCCTGGCATTCGATTTGCCATTCTCCATGCGGCCCAGGAGGAAACCGGTCAGCCCGCTGACAATTGCCAGCGCAATCAGCGCGTAAAGAATCCGCCAGCCGTACCTTGAAAAAAGCGCAATGATCCGCCGTCCATACAGACTGGCAAGATATGCAAGGAGCCCATAGCGAACCGCGCGCCCCAGCGTCATGGCTCCAACGAACCTCTTCCACGGGTAGTCCGTTGCGCCCGCAGCCAGAATGAAAGGCACCATGGGGAACGGGGGCGGCAGTATCGCTGGCACCGCGACCGCCCAGAAGCGCCACTTCCTGAAAAAATCCGCGGCCGTTTTCTTCCAACCGCGCCGCAGAGGTTCTCGGAGTCGTTTCTCCCCTTGATTTCGCGCCAGCCGGAACGTGAAGTACCCTCCCAAAACCGAACCGAACGTCGCCATCGCCGCGTAGTACGCCCATAGTTGCCGCGTATGCGCCGCCAGCACGATTGTCAGCGCGTCCAGGCTCCCGGGAATTGGAATCACAGAGCTGTCCACCACGCCCAGAACAATCAGCCCTGGACCGCCCAAGTGATATAGCCACACCCATAATCTTCGCCGCGCGGTTGGTGTTGCCTTCTTGACGATGGTCCGGGCAAACATGCTTTCAGCAGCTCAGTCCTTGCTCACGTTTCTATTACGGCCTGCTACAGGCCCGCACCGCATGAATTTCGACGTGCGGCGCGCGGCTTTGGTGACTTCCAATTCTTGCCTGAGAGAAAGCGAACCGCCGCCCGCGTCGATTATCCCCATTTTTTCACCTTGCCTAGCAATTTCTTTCCATTTGGGCATTCTTTCGCTACTGCCTGCCATCGCCTCCGGCGCGAACCGATTAGCAATGCGGGGTTTGCCCCATCCGTCGGTGTCCCGCGAGTTGGCTTTTCGCGTGCTCAGAGTCCATCGACGGCTCGCGCGCATCAAAAGGGAGAAAGTGATTCTTGGTTTCAACCTGGCATCGTTCAACGAAGCCGGCAAACGAAATGGACGGTAAATTGAAAGTTATGGCCCCAGTCTTCTTCAAGACCTTGCACCACACGCGCCGCGTCCTCCGGATCTCCGGCGGCTTCGCGCTGCTCGCTCTCGGCGTAGTTTTGCTGGTGGGTCCGGGTCCCGGCTGGCTGGTCATTTTGCTCGGCCTGGGGCTGTTGGCGGCTGAGTTCGTTTGGGCCCGCCGCCTCCTCGACCGCATGAAGCAAGAGGGCGTTCGCTTCCGGAACTTCGTCTTCAACCGCAGCCAGGCCCCCGGCACCTGACCGGCTTCCATTTCTGGAAGCCCTTTCCAATTCTCATCAACCCCCCTCAGTTTGCATGGTTTGACTGTTTTTTTCCCCTGTTCAGCGGTACCTTTGCTATGTTTTCATTGTTTTCTGATTTTCCGCGCTGAGGGCCGCGGCATGAATTCGAGAAATGCATTCGCAGCGAGATGGTCTGGCAAGTGGGCCCTGATTACCGGTGCCAGTGCCGGCATCGGCTTGGCCCTTGCCGAGGAGCTCGCCTCCGCTGGCACTAACCTGGTCGTCAGTGCCCGGCGCAAGGACCGCCTCGAATCCTTGGCCTCGCGTCTGCGCGCAAACCATAGCGTCAAAGTGGAAATCCTCTCTGCCGATTTGGCCAATCCAGGCGCGCCGGACCATATCCGTACCTTCACCCAGGCCAAGTTTCTCGAAATCGAGCTTCTGATCAACAACGCCGGCTTCGGCGCTTACGGCCCTTTTTACCAGTCCGACCTGAAGCGCCAGCTCGAAATGCTCCAGGTCAACTGCGCCGCTGTGGTACATCTCACGCATCTTTACTTGTCGGATATGGTGGCGCGCGGCCACGGTGATATTCTCATCCTGGCATCCGTCGCCGGATTCCAGGCCGTGCCCTATATCTCCACCTACGCCGCCACCAAGGCCTTCGATTTGCGTTTCGCAGAAGGTATCGCCGAGGAAGTGCGGCGCTATGGTGTGCACGTCTGCGCGCTCTGCCCCGGCTCGACAGAAACTGAATTTCGCGTCGTTGCTGGCCAGCCCGAGCGCACTTTTCGCGGCGCCGAAACCGCCGAGAAGGTCGCGCGCACTGGACTGCGTGCCCTTGCCGCCGGCAAGAGCAGCGTCATCTCCGGTTTCAAAAATACGATGAGCGTCGAAGGCCAGCGCCTCGCGCCGCGCGGCTTGGTCAGCCGGGTCGCGGCCAGCATGTTCGCGCCTTCGGCAAAAGAGAGCAGGGAATAGGTGCTGCGCCATGTCTCCTGACGAACGGAAACCGCCCAACGCCGCTCGCCCGCTCTCGCGCCGTGAGTTTCTCGCCACTTCCGCCGGCTCGGCATTTTCTCTGGCCGCGCTTCGTCAAAGCTCGGCCGCACAGCAGCCGCAACAAAAGCCAGCGCTGCCGCAGCATCAGCCCGCAACCCCTGCGCCCCGCAAGTCTCCATTTCCCGCGAATTTTCTTTGGGGTGCGGCTACCTCCGCCTATCAAATCGAAGGCGCGCCTCGCGCCGACGGCAAAGACCTTTCCGTCTGGGACGAATTTGTCCGCCTGCCCGGCGCCATTCGCGACAACCAGACCGGCGACATCGCCTGCGACTTTTATCACCGCTACCCCGAAGACATTGCCCGGATGAAATCCATCGGCCTGCAAGCTTTTCGCTTCAGCGTCTCCTGGCCGCGTATCATCCCGGAAGGCACCGGCCAGGTGAATTCCAAGGGCCTCGACTTCTACAGCCATCTCGTCGATGCCCTCCTTGCCGCCAACATCGCTCCCATCCTCACTCTCTTCCACTGGGATACGCCTCTTGCCCTCGTCCAGCGCGGCGCCTGGGAAGCTCGCGACATGGCTGGCTGGTTCGCCGACTACGCCGCCGTGCTCGCCCGCGCTTTTTCCGACCGCGTGAAATACTGGCTCACCATCAACGAGCCGCGCTCCTTCATCGGCGGCGGCTACGTCACCGGCCTGCAAGCCCCCGGCGACAAGCTCCCCCGCAACGAGTACATGCGCGCTGCGCACATCACCCTGATCGCCCACGGCCGCGCCGTTCAGGCCATCCGCGCCAATGCCAAGAAGCCCGTGCTAATCGGCTATCCCTGCGACGTTTCGCCCTGCCTGCCCGAAACCTCCTCCGCCGCCGACATCGCCGCCGCCCAGGCTGGCACTTTCTCGAGCCCCATCGATCATTTCACCGCCGACTTCTGGTGGCGCGAAAACGCCTGGTGGCTCGATCCCGTTTACACCGGCAATTATCCGCAGGACGCGCTCTCCGCCCTCGCCGAAGACGCCCCGGAAATCCGCCCTGGCGACCTCGAAACCATTCGCCAGCCCCTCGATTTTCTCGGCACAAATATCTACGGCGGCCGCATCGTCCGCGCCACTCCCGACGGCAAAGGTCAGCTCGTCGACTTTCCCGCCGGTTTCCCCCGCACCGCCAACGGCTGGGAAGTCACCCCCGACGCCATGTACTGGGGCCCCAAGTGGCTCTACGAACGCTACAAGCTTCCCGTCTTCATCACCGAAAACGGCTGCTCCTGCCGCGACTGGCCCTCGCTCGACGGCCAGGTCCACGACCCCAATCGCATCGATTTCGCCGCGCGTTATCTGCAGGCGCTCGCCCGCGCCGCCGCCGACGGCGTTCCCCTGCGCGGCTATCTCCACTGGTCTTTGCTCGATAATTTCGAATGGCAGGAAGGCTACACCCAGCGTTTCGGCATGATTTTCGTCGATTTTCCGACCCAGAACCGCATCCTGAAGGATTCCGCCCACTGGTACGCCAGCATCATCAAATCCAACGCCGCCACTCTGCCTCCCTCACCACCCGCCGTCGCCCCATCGCCCTAGCACCAAACTCTGCACTCCCGTCGCGCCCGCCTCTCAAATCAATCGCGTGTTCCGCTCGACCGTCTTGATCACCGCGTCCATTCGGCCAGACAGCACCTGCTTGGCCATGCTCAGCGTGAACCCTTTGGCCGTATGGAACGGCACGTGCGACGGCAGGGAAAGCGCAAATGGATCCACAACGGCATCGACGACAGTCGGCCCGTCCTTGTAGGCCAGAGCTTCCGCGATAGCCTCTTTCACGTCGCCAGGTTCTTCCAAGCGAATGCCCTTCGCGCCGAACGCCTCGGCCACTCGGGCAAAGTTCGGGTTCTTGAATTCCACGCCGAACGGAACCAGCCCTGCCTCCTGCTGCTCGATATTGACGAAGTCCAGCGATTCATTATTCAGAACGATCTGAACCACGCGCGCTTTCCTCTGTACTTGCGTCGCCAGATCGCCCATTCCCAGCATCGTGAACCCGCCATCGCCGCAGAGCGCGATCGTCTGCCGGCCCGGGTACGCCAGTTGCGCTCCAAACGCGTTGGGCGCCGCGTTGGCCATCGACGCCCAGGAAAACGACCCAAAAATTCTCCGATTCCTGCCGCCCTTGATGTGCCGCGCCGCCCAGATGCATGCCGTGCCGGTATCAGCGAAAAACATCGCATCGTCCGCCGCAAGTTTGTCCAGCGTTGCCGCCAAAAACTCCGGCCGTATCGGTTTTATGTCCGGCCCCTTCTCCACATAGTGGTTCAGCAGCTCCTCAAAGTCGCGCGTCTCCGCGAGCTGCTGCTCGAGAAAGCGCGTCTCGCTTTTTTCGGACACTCTCGGCAGCAGGGCGCCCAGCGTTGCCTTCACATCACCCACCAATGCCAAATCGACCGTCGTGCGCCGTCCCAGATGCTTCGGCTTCCTGTCGATCTGCACCTTCTTCACTTTGTCGCCCGGCAGAAACTCGGAAAAAGGAAAATCCGTTCCCAGCATCAGCAAGAGCTCCGCGTCGTGAATCGCTTTGTACGCTCCGCCGTATCCGAGAAGCCCCGTCATCCCCACAGCGAACGCGTTGTCATGTTCCAGCCATTGCTTGCCCCGAAACGAGTAGCCGACCGGGGCTTTCAACTTGCTCGCCAGTGCGATGACCTCATCGCGTGCGTCTCGGCAGCCGTCCCCTCCGAAGATCGCCACGCTCTTCGTGTCCGCGATCATCCTCGCAAGCTTGTCCATGTCCGCGTCGCCTGGGCGAAAAACCGGCGCGACCGGAATCGCGACCTCACGAACGCGGAAGTCCGCATCCGACTCCGCCACGTCGCCCGGCAGGGAAATGACCGTCGGGCCGCTGTCGATCACCGCGGTCATGATCGCCGTATGGATCACCACGCGCGCCTGACTCGCATTCACGATGCGGCCGACGTAAAGGCTTGCCGTGTCGAAGAACTTGTAGGGGTTCAGCTCTTCCAGCGCCGCCGTGTCCATCACGCTCGTTTCCACGTCGCCCGCTATCGCAATCACCGGCGCGCCTTCCTTCCTCGCGTCCATCAGTCCGTTGAATAGGTGCGTCACTCCCGGGCCTGCGGTCCCGCACACCGCCACTGGCTTGCCCGTGAAATATGCATCGGCCACCGCTGCGAACACTCCATATTCTTCGTGCCGCACGTGTACAAATTCGATCCTGCCGTTTCGGTGCAGCGCGTCGATCACCGGATTCAGCGCGTCCCCCACGATCCCGTAACAGCGTTTCACCCCCGCCTTCTCCAGCATCTCCCACATCAAGTCCGCAACGTTCTGTGCCATCGAACACCTCGCTTCTGAGCTTATTGGATATATCGCCGCAGGAGTTGGGAGCTGCCTGACGTTTCGCTTTCCGCCGCGTGCCGCTCCCGGCCACGCCGCATGGTACCGCGCTTTTGCAGAACTTGGTTGAAACGCAACAGATAGGAGAAGAAACCGGGCCGCTGCAGCCTAGTCTTGCAGCGAACGCAGGTCAATACTGCGAACGCTGTAGGATCACAGCTCGTAGAGAGGGCTCAAGATTCTTCGTTCGTTTGAAGACGTATGTTACATGCATCAACCGTCGTAGTAGCGCCCGTTGACCTCTTCCCCAATAATCCCGAAGCCGGACTTCGACGTGCTGAGCGGATCGGACTTCCAGGAAAAGCCGAGCGAAGGCACTTCGACTTGCGCTTCCAGCTGGCACGCGGCCTTATACCCTGTGAAGCGAAAATGTTTCGATGCGTCCTCATACTTAACGGGCTCCCCGGTTGATTTGCAGACAAGCTTAAAGCTCATCCTTGCCGGAGTGCCGATGGAATCCAGAGCAGGAAATTTCGGCTGATCGATCAGGTGGACATTTCGCATTTCGACCGTCATGGAATTGCCGTCGCCACTGATTGTCAGGCCGCCGGCGGGAATCGGGACGGTCCAGAAAAGCCCTGAAGGCGAGATAGCCGGGTGAAAATCATGCACTTCGTTGGCGGGGACGACCTGTCCCCGAAACATCGTGTGTCATATGTGCACGAAGCTGCCGTGCTGTTCCGTCCGCGCCGCCCAATACGCTCCGTGCATGATCGCGTAGTCCGTGGACGGAGCGCCAAACGCGATGCGGTTTCCGTGGTTGTCGGTTCCCATTCCTGTGAACGCGTTGCAGCGGACGACTCGGCCTTTGAAATGAAAGATGTGAATCGGTTCGCTGTTCGGGCCGGCGGCCTGGTTGTGATCGCCAAACTTGTCCAGCCAGGGAATTGGGTAGGGATCGGTGCCGCCATTCGCGGTCATTGGCTGCTCGGATGGCCGAGAAACATTCGCCGAAGGGATCGCGAGAGGAAGCAGGGCCAGTGTACTCGACTTCAGAACATCTCTGCGACTGCGACGATAGTGCGAGTTGTCAAGCGGGGACATGGCTTGACCTCCTTCCAATTGAAGTTCCACGCATTGTAACCCCGCCTCGCCGAAACTCGTGTCGTCAAATATTCGTTGGTGCAAGCTCAAATTGGAAATCTGGGCTAGAATTGTTCTCCGGACGTTGCACGATACCAGCCCAGAAACTTCGACTGGCATCTTGAAAATGGGAGCATGGCACATGGCAGAGAAAACGAAAAAAAACGAAGCGGATTGGAAGCGCCAGCTCACGCCCGAGCAATATCACGTCACTCGCGAAGCCGGAACCGAGCCGCCCTTCACCGGCAAGTATTGGGACAACCATGACGCGGGAACGTACCACTGCGTTTGTTGCGGTGAGCCGCTCTTCGATTCCTCGGCGAAATTCGACTCCGGAACCGGCTGGCCCAGCTTCTATCAGCCCGCCGACGCCGGCAAAATCGAGGAGCACAAAGATTCGAGCTACGGCATGGCGCGCACCGAAGCACGCTGCTCCAAGTGCGGCGCCCACCTCGGCCACGTATTTGACGACGGCCCGGCGCCTACCGGTCTGCGCTATTGCATGAACTCCGCCGCCCTCGACCTGAAGCCCCGCGACAAAAAGTAGCGCGTCGAGTGCACGGACCACTGGTCTTCTGCGCCCGCGCCTTCAGCGAGGATTCCGCGCAATTTCTCTCCTGTCGATTGTCGACAAGAATGGCCTGGTCCTGTAACCCGCTTTTTGCCCGTTTTTTCGGAATTGGCCTGGTTGATGGCGTCTCGCGGCGACACAGTCCGGCGGCAACCATGGTCCACAAATCCGCGTATTTCCTAAGGAATTCCCATTTTCTGCAAAACGCGCCTCGCGAAAAACGCGAAAAACCGCATTTTTCGATGGCCTGCTCTACCAGGCCAATTTTCCCGAATTTTGCCTCGGCAAAGAGACAATTTGGCCCGTTCTAGTACTCGCTAGTTCAGGCAGTCTTGTGCGCTGCGGGCTGCTGCGTGTGCGTCTGCGGCTGGTAAGTGCCCGGGACGGCGCGCACGGAGATGGCGATGCGGTTCCAGCCGTTGATGGCCACCACCGCTAGCGTCAGGGCGACGATTTCCGCTTCGCTGAAATATTTTTTCACTTCTTCGAAAACATCGTCGGGCACGTGCGTTTGTGAAACGAGGGTGAGCGATTCGGTCCAGGCCAAAGCCGCGCGCTCGCGATCGGAGTAGAACGGCGTTTCACGCCACGCGTCCAGCTCGTAGAGGCGCTGCTCGGTTTCCCCCGCGGCGCGCGCATCTTTCGTGTGCATGTCGATGCAATACGCGCAGCCGTTGATTTGTGAGGCGCGCATCTTCACGAGTTCCAGCAAAGGCTTTTCGATTCCGGAGTTGTGCACATAATTTTCCAGCGCGAACATGGCCTGATACGCTTTCGGATCTACTTTCGTAATGTCGAGTCTGGGTTGCATCGGATTTTTCTCCTCATCCATACGGATGCGCGAGGCGCCACTCCGGAATCAACTTTTTCGTAGATTATTTTTCGCGCGAAATTGTTCCTGCACGTTTTGCGGCGTCTCGCGTCAGTCTTCGTCGATGGCCGCGGCGGCGAGTTTCTGGATGACGGCCATGTCTTCGAGCGTGGTCGTGTCGCCAGAGACGCCGCCTTTCTCGGCGACTTCGCGCAAGAGGCGGCGCATGATTTTTCCACTGCGCGTCTTGGGAAGCAGATCGGCGAAGCGCACTTCGGCGGGACGCGCGATGCTGCCGATGGTGACCGCGACGTGTTCGATGAGCGCCACGCGCAGCGCCGCGGAATGATTGTGGCCCGAGCGCAGAGTGACAAAACAAACGATAGCTTCGCCTTTGATTTCGTCAGGACGCGCCACCACGGCGGCTTCGGCGACCGCGGGATGACTGACCAGCGCGCTTTCGATTTCCATGGAACTCAAACGATGACCCGCGACTTTGATAACGTCGTCGACGCGCCCGAGCACCCAGATGTAGCCGTCGGCGTCGCACTGCGCGGCATCCCCGGTGAAATACACGCCGGGAATGCGGCTCCAGTAATCCCGCTTGAAGCGTTCATCGTCACCGAAAATGGTGCGCAGCATGGAAGGCCAAGGCTTTTCGATGATGAGGTAGCCGGTTTCGCCGGGTTTGACGGTTTCACCCTTGAGCGTGGCCACGCGCGCGACCACGCCGGGGAGCGGGAGTGTGGCGGAGCCTGGTTTTGTCGGCGTCGCGCCCGGCAGCGGAGAAATCATCATCGCGCCGGTTTCTGTTTGCCACCACGTGTCGACGATGGGACAACGCTTGCCGCCGATGACTTCGAAATACCATTTCCACGCGGCCGGATTGATCGGCTCGCCGACGGTGCCGAGCAGACGCAGGCTCGAGAGATCGTGTTTCGCGATCCAATCGTTGCCCCAGGCCATGAAGGCGCGGACGGCGGTGGCGGAACTGTAAAAAATCGAGACTTTGTAGCGTTCGATGATTTCCCAGAAGCGATCCTTCTTGGGAAAATCGGGCGCGCCTTCGTACATCACGCAAGTGGCGCAATTCGCGAGCGGACCGTAGACCAGATAACTGTGGCCGGTGACCCAGCCGATGTCGGCAGTGCACCAGTAAATGTCGTCGTCGCGCAAATCGAAAACGAGCTGCGTGGTGTACATGGCGCCGAGCAGATAGCCGGCGGAAGTGTGCAAAACGCCCTTCGGTTTTCCCGTGGTGCCGCTGGTGTAAAGAATGTAGAGCGGATGCTCGGCGTCGAACGAAGGCGCGGGACAGTTTGAGGAGGCTTTTGCCTCGAGGTCGTGCCACCAGAGATCGCGCCCGTTTTTCCACGCGACGTTTTCGCCGGTGCGTTTGACCACGACAATTTTTTCGATGGAGGGGCAGGCCTCGGCGGCTTTGTCGGCAGTTTCCTTAAGCGGGACAACGTGGCCGCGGCGATAGCCGCCGTCGGCGGTGATGAGCAGTTTGGATTTTGCGTCGGAGATGCGGTCGGAGAGAGCGGTAGCGCTGAAGCCTCCGAAAATGACGGAGTGAATCGCGCCGATGCGCGCGCAGGCGAGCAGAGCGATGGGCAGCTCGGGAATCATGGGCATGTAAACGGCGACGCTGTCCCCATCCTTCACGCCGAGGCCGAGCAGGGCATTGGCGAATTTGCAGACGCGCTCGTGAAGCTGGGCGTAGGTGAATTTGAGATGCTTGCCGTCTTCGGCTTCCCAGTAGAGCGCGATTTTATTGGCGCTTTTCGCAAGATGGCGGTCAAGACAGTTGTGGGAGACGTTGAGCTTGCCACCGAGGAACCATTTGGCGTGCGGGACGTTCCATTCGAGGATTTTCTTCGGCGGCGCGAACCAGTCGAGCATTTTGGCCTGCTCGCCCCAGAAGCCTTCGGGGTCGATTTTGGCACGGTCGTAGAGCTTGCGGTATTCGTCGAGGGAGCGGAGGCGGGCGCGGCGTTGAAATTCGGCCGGTGGAGGAATCGGTTTTTCGTTGAGGATTTTGGGATCGAATTCCTGCATGGGGCCTCCGCGCGGTGCGAGATTGCTGCTAAAAGTGCGTGTCTAAGGTACGAAACGGAGGCGGTGCAAGGCAAGAGGCAAGAGGCAAGAGGCAAGAGGCAAGAGGCAAGGAGAGGGTCACACCGGGCGGGACTGAAGCCCCGCCCTCACGAAAATCAGCGGCGGGCCAGCGAGCGGCGCTGCTACGCCGAGGGCCTAAGCCAGGTGTTTGCCGCGGATCACGCCGAGGCCGGCGAGGCCGAGCAGGCCAATGGCTAAGAGCGGCAAAGTGGACGGTTCGGGGCTGGGATAGGCGGTGCCGGACACAAAACCAAGGTCTGCATTCAAGTTAACGATGTTATAGATGCCTGCGCCCGATTGCAGGAGCGCCTGCAAACTGGGAGCGTTGAAATACATGTCGAACTCTGGTGTGGATAACTCCTCGCCACCGCCGTAATTGGCAAACAGATACGCTACTTGTCCTGGCGATGAGTTGAAGAGTTCGTTGAAGATTGGAATCCACAGACCCCACTGTGTGACGGTGTACTCCTGCTGGGCGACGTTGAAGGTGGTATTTATGTCGAAGGAGCCTACGAAGTAGAAATAGGGAAGGGGCCAGGCCGGGAAATAGGGATTCGCAAAGTCGCCATTGAAATCAAAGGATTCTACTGGACTAGCCAAAGCTGGGCGTGCGGGCAGAAGAACAAGCAAAGCCAGCGCCACAAGGGCGAATTTCGCGATTTTCATGATTTTACCTCTCGTGTGATGCTCAAGCGCAGAGGAGGACTACCCCGGAAGAACGTAGGCAATTGAGCTGCCACATGAGTTTTCATTGATACCACATGAGTTACTTTAATTGTCCAGAAATTTATATGCAAGTATTTACATTTTTGGGCAAGGTGTTTGGGGCATGCCGCTGGCCGGGCAGGCAGCGCCCGTACCAACCGCGCGAGCCGGGGCCTGCGGCGGCATGGTGGGATGGGCGGGTGACAAAACGGCGCCGATCCGAGGCATTCCGAAAGAGGAAAGACGCCACGCTCGGGAAAGCGAGCAGGAATGGCAGCGAGCGGACGGGTATAAAGCCCGCCCTATGAGGGGGAGGCGGCGCGAGTGTACGAAAGGTACACAAAGAGTGTTCAAAACGGAGCAGGACGGAAGAGAAGCAACTTGGCGAGGCAAGGTGGGTTATGATTACGGCAATAGGACGGTCCTGGGCCGCGCGCCGATGCTTGCTCGGAGGCGTCGTAGGGGCGATTTTCTGGAACTTTTTGACTCCGAGCGAGGAATACGTATCGAGAAACGCGGCGGATACGTCGAATGGACAGGGATGCCGGAGAGGGTCGAACCCCGAGACGACCATCTGCTGCGGCGGATGGCGGCAGGCGATGAAGAGGCGTTTCGCCTGTTTTACGCGCGCCACCAGGGAGCGATTTACCGGTTTGCACTGCACATGACCGGTCGGCGCGAGGCGGCGGAGGAAGTGGTGCAGGACGCGTTCCTGACGCTGATTCAGAAGGCCGGGAAGTTCGAGCCGCAGCGAGGCGAGCCGCAGGCTTTCTTGTACGGGATCGCACGAATGCACGTGCGACGGATGCTGGAGCGGGAAAGGCGTTACGAGCCGCTGGACGAGGAAGGGAATCTGGAAGGCGCGGCAGCGGGCGGACGGAACGGGCATGCGGCGCACCATGCACGGGAAGCGGCGCTGGGCGAGTTGACGCGCGGAGAGACCGCCGAGCAGGTACGGCGGGCGGTGATGGCGCTGCCGCAGCACTACCGCGAAGTAGTGACGCTGTGCGACCTGCAGGGCCGGGATTATGCGGGCGCAGCGAAGATGCTGGAATGTCCGATCGGGACGGTGCGATCGCGGCTGGCGCGGGCGAGAGACATGCTGGCGGAACGGTTGAGGCCAGCGTGGGCGGACGCGAAAAAGCCAGTGGGTGGAAGATAGCAGGCGAGCAAGAGAAGGCGGAGAGAAGATGAATTGCGGGGATTTCGAGAACGTGGTTCATGACCTGGCGCGCGAGGATGCGCGCGAGGTGCTGGGCGACGCGGCAACGGTGATGGCGCGTTTCCATGCGGAAACGTGCGAGGCCTGCGCGGCGCGGCTGGCGGAGGCGCGCGTGTTGGCGCAGGCGCTTCGAGATGCCAGGGAGGACGCGGGAGGGTTGGAAGCGCCGGAGCGGCTGGAAGCGAAGCTGGTGGCGGCGTTTCGAGAGCACCATCGGAGCCTGGAGCGCGAGCGATATCGCGAACGGCGGTTGCGGCTGCGTTGGGCGGAGTGGATGGGATTGGCCGCGGCGGCGGTGGTGCTGGTGGGTGTTGGCGCGTGGAGCTTTTCGCGCGGGCATGCGCGCGTGACGAAGACGAGTTCGAGCACGGTGGTGACGAACGCGGTAAATTCGGGAACGAATGGCGCGGAAGGGGGAGCGCAGCAGGCGGCCGGCGTGGAAACGGCCGCGGCGGAGGATGCCGGTTTTGTGCCGGTGCCGTATGGCGAAGGACTCTCGGCGGATGAATCGGGATTGGTGGTGCGCGTTTCGATGACGCGCAGCGCGCTGGGCAGTTTGGGCTATCCAGTGGACGAGATGAATGGTGCGGACGTGATTCAGGCGGATTTGCTGGTCGGCGAAGACGGCTGGCCGCGCGCGGTGCGTTTGGTGCAACAGGAGCAGTAAGTAGCAGAGGGAGTTTTTGGTTGGCGGCTTAGCGCCAACAGAAAGAAGAGAGGAGTTCTACGATGATCGGCAGAATTGCGAAGTACGCTGTGGTGGCGCTGGTTGCGGCGGGCATGAGCCTGGCGGCGCGAGCGCAGGGTCCGGGGATGCCGGGACCGGGACCGCACGGCGGAGGCATGGGGCCCGGGAGCTTCGCGTTCGAGCGATTGGTGGGCGGATTCGGCGGAAAAGTGGTGACAGGCTCGCCGTTCTCGGCGCAAGTGACGCGCGAGACGGTGCAGGTGCTGTCGAATGGAACGAAGCTCGACCAGAAAGAGACGGGCACGGTCGCGCGCGATAGCGTGGGACGGACGCGGCAGGAAATGACCCTGCCGGCGATCGGGCCGCTGGCGGCGTCGGGACAAGTGCCGCACCTGGCGTTTATCCGGGATCCTGTGGCCGGCAAGAATTATATTCTGGATGAGGACAGGAAGACGGCGCTGACGCTCAACCGGCCAGCGGGCGCAAATGGGCAAAATCGCGAGGGTATGCGCGAGGAAATGCGCCAGAACCAGAATGCCAACGTGCAGACCACGTCGTTGGGCACGAAAGTGATGGATGGGCTGACGGTGCAAGGCACGCGCTACACGCGAACGATTCCCGCGGGACAGATCGGCAATAGCGCGGCGATCGTGATTACGCGAGACGAGTGGTATTCATCGGATTTGCAGATGGTGGTGTCGAGCACGCGAACGGATCCGCGGTTCGGCACGACCACGTTTGAATTGACGAGCATCAATCGCGGCGAGCCGGCGCAGACGCTGTTTGCGGTGCCGTCGGACTATACGGCCGCGCCGATGCGGTTTCATGTCGGGCAAGTGACCAGGCCACCGGACAGCCAGAACTAACGAATCAGATTCTTTGAGGTACACGAACTTGCAAGCGCGGCTGCGCATCCGGCCGCCACGCAAGCCCCGGGCGACTCCTACTCGGTGCAACGGGGAAGAAGGGGCACGCTCCCGCGTGCCCCTTTCTTGCTTTAAGAGGGGGACGAGTTAGTTTGAATCTTCACTGGTTGTGCCACTATCAAGAAACTCACGGTAAGTATACAAACTGAAGAGCGCTCGCTCAGCACTTAGTACAAGACACGGAATTTAATGGTGTGAGGAATTTCGCGCAAATCACCGAGGATTTTTTCGCGGTAGGCGGTGCCAATGTCGGTGATAGCGTAACCAATGGTTTCGGTGGTCTTCAAATATTGGCCGAGGATGTTGGCCTGATGCGTGGCGAAGACATGGTTGATCTGGGCGAGCATTCCGGGAATGTTTTCATGGATGTGAATGAGGCGGTGGGCATTTTTGATTTTCGGCAACTGGACGTTGGGAAAATTGACGCTGTAAAGAGTGCTACCGTCACGGGCGTAGTCGACAATCCGCTCTGAAACAAAGGAGCCAATATCCTGCTGGGCTTCCTCGGTGCTGCCGGCGACGTGCGGCGTCAGAATCACTTGATCCATGCCCTGCAAAGGAGAAGAGAATTTTTCGCTGTTGGCCTTGGGCTCGCGCGGGAAGACGTCGAGGGCGGCGGCGCGGATTTTGCCGGATTTGAGGCAGGCGGCGAGGGCTTCGTCGTCGACGACGAAGCCACGGCTGGCATTTAAAAAGATGGCTCCGGGTTTCATCTGACTGAATTCTTTCTTGCCGAAGAGGCCGCGATTCTCCGAGCGGCCGTCGACGTGGAGGGTGACGATATCGGCGGCGGACAGGAGCTGGGAGAGCGAGCGACACTTCCTGGCGTTGCCGAGGACGAGCTTGACTTCGAGGTCATAGAAATAGACTTCCATGCCGAGGGATTCGGCGAGGACGGAAAGTTGCGAGCCGATTTTTCCGTAACCGACGATGCCGAGTTTCTTGCCGCGAATTTCGTTGCTGCCCGTGGCGGATTTATCCCACACGCCGCGGTGCAGTTTCTGGCTTTTGGCGAAGACGCCGCGGGCGAGAAGGAGGATTTCGCCGAGAATGATTTCAACGACGCTGCGCGTGCTGCTATAGGGCGCGTTGAAAACGGCGACGCCACGGCGCGCGGATGCTTGGAGATCGATTTGGTCAGTGCCGATGCAGAAAGCTCCGATGGCGATGAGACCGGGGGCGCAGGAGAGGACGCGTGGGGTGACGTGGGTTTTGGAACGAATGCCCAGAACGGAAACGCGCGGGAGCTTTTGGCAGAGAGCGTCTTCGTCGAGACTCTGCGGCAGGGATTCCACGTCGTAGCCAGCGGCGCGGAAGCGGGCCGCAGCGTCGGGATGGACGTTTTCGACGAGCAGGGCTTTTGGTTTTTGATTTTTCATTTGCGCCGGCGCGAGAAGAGATATTACATGTAAAAAGCCAGGAGTTGGCGAGAAGTCGACGGGAAGGATCGACGGAAGGCTTCGAACTCGGAGCAGAGACCATGGATGAAAAAGCTCTGGCGAGCCAGTTGGTGAAAGAAGGGTTCTCGCGGACATACGTGTGGCAGGATGAGCCGGGCGCGCAGTATCCGGAGCACATCCACCGAACGGAGACAGCGCATATTATCTTGAACGGGGAAATGACGCTGACGATGGAAGGAAAATCGCGGACGTACCGCGCGGGGGAACGCTGCGACGTGCCAGCGGGCGAGGTTCATGCGGCGGAAATGGGGCCGCGGGGATGCCGGTATTTGATTGGGGAGAAGTGAAAGGCCGCAGAAATCGAAGGTGCGAGGCTCTGCGGCTACGCCCCGGCCTGAGCTGAGTTTCGCCCGATGTTCTCGCTGGAGATGGCGCGGTCAAGAAGTTCGATGACGTGGAAAACCTCCTGGCGCGTGTTGTAAAGCTTGGTTCCGGCGCGCAACTGCAAGATGCATCCCGGATTGGCAGTGACAATCGCGGAAGCGCGGCTGGATGACGCGTGCCGCATTTTTTCCTGCAGAAGCTGCATGGACGTGTCTGTTTCCGTGACGTTGTAAACTCCCGCCGAACCGCAGCAGTGATCCGCCATGGGCATTTCGACCAATTCCAAACCGGGGATGGCCCGGAGCAGAGTGCGCGGAGCTTCGCGGATTTTCTGGCCGTGCAGGAGATGGCAGGAATCCTGATAGGTGACGCGCATACGCGTCTTGCGAAGCGGGGAAGACAAGCCGAGGCCAGCGAGAAACTCGGTGACGTCGCGGACTTTGGGCGAAAATTCGGCGGCATTCTTGGCGTCGAGGACGTTGCGGGAGGCTCCTTCCTGCGCGGGATCGCTCCCGGCGAAAAGTTCCGTATATTCCTTGAGAGTAGAGCCGCAGCCGGCGGCGTTGGTGACGACGGCGTCGAATGGCTCGGCCAAGAAGGCTTCCATGTTTTTTCGCGCAAGCTCGCGAGCGACGTCGCGGACGCCAGCGTGGGCGGCGAGAGCGCCGCAGCAGAACTGGTTCGCAGGGACGACGACTTCGCAGCCGTTGGCTTGCAGGACGCGGATGGTGGCGTCGTTGAGCGCGGTGAAAGTGACCTGGGCGACGCAGCCGGCGAAAAAGGCGACGCGGGCGCGACGCTGGCCGCGCGCGGGGAATGTTTTGCCGAGACGTGAAAAGAAGAAGTCAGAATCGATGCGAGGAAGCAGCGCGGCGCGCTGTTGCATGCCGAGAAGGCGCGGAGCGCCGCTGGCGCGGACGAGCGTTTCGAGCCCAGAGCGCTGATACAAGCGAACGAGGCGCGCCAGGCGCGCGATGCGGCGCGGGTCGGGGAGCAAGCGGCGATAGACGAAATTGCGCGTCCAGCGCGAGACGCGGGGGCGCTCGAAATTGCGGGCGATTTGTGCGCGGGCAAGTTCGACGAGCTTGCCGTATTCGACGCCGGAGGGACAGGCGGTTTCGCACGCGCGGCAGTCAAGGCAGCGATCGATGTGAGTGACGAAACTTTCGCCGACTTCGAGGCGGCCTTGATCGACGAGGGCCATTTGGCGAATGCGGCCGCGCGGCGAATCGGCTTCGTTGTGCCAGAGGCGATAGGTGGGGCAGGCGTTGAGGCAGAGGCCGCAATGAATGCAGCGGGAATAGTCGGCGTAATCGGGCTTGTCGCCGGCGGTGAAGCCGCTGAGCGTTTCGGCGAATTCGCGCTGCGCTTCTTGATGAGTTATGGGCGGCAAGGCGGAGGACATTTTATCAGAGGCCTCCGACGAAACGGCCGGGCGCGAAGATATTGCGCGGATCAAAGGCGCGCTTGACACGCTGCATCAAGAGAAAATCATCGTGCAACGGACCCCACACGCCGAGTTCGCGCTTCCATTCCGACGGGCAGGTGATGACGGTGGCGCGAAAATTGTGGCGCTCGCCGGCTTGCAGGATGTCCTGGCGGACGACGGCTCTTTCCTTCTGTGCTTCCGGCGAATCAGGAAGGACGAAGAGGTAGAGCACGCCGACGCCGCGAATGAGAGCCGAGGGGCGCACGTCGTAGCGTTCGGATTCCGATGCGACGAACTGCAGAACATCATGGACGTCGGAAGGGAGCGCGGTGATTTTCAAGACGATTGCAGACGGCGAGGATTGAATGATGAGCGGAACGGCTTCGCGCACGACGGAGGAGACGCCTTCGCGTTCGGAGCCGGAAAGCATCTCAGACCTCTTGGCATCGCACTGGTCGGCCAATTGGGACAGGTCGCTCGAGCAGTGGTCAAGAACGGCGCTGGAGCCGGAGATTCCGGCGAGCAAGAGCCAGTCGGAGGGGGAGGAGCGCGCAGCGTCGAGCGACGGGAATTTTGCCTTCGACGGAAAAAGCAGAGACGCGATTTCCGGGCTGAGGATTTCCAGGGTAGAGGGCGAGATCGGCGAAGCGGCGATTCTTTGGCGGAGCGCCAGGGCGCCGTCAGATGAGGGGAGCGAGGCGACAAAAAGGCGCTCGGAGGAGGGGAGCGGGAAGGTCTTGAAGTTGATGCGGGTGATGACGCCGAGAGAGCCGATAGAGCCGATAAAAAGTTTATGCAAATCGTAGCCGCTGACGTTTTTGACGACGCGGCCGCCGCTCTTGGTGAGCGCGCCGTCGCCGGAGACAAACTCCATGCCGAGGACGAAATCGCGCGCGGTGCCGTAAGCCTGGCGCAGCGGGGAATCGAGGCCGCTCGCGAGCGTGCCGCCGACGGTGGCGCGTTCGTAGAAGGGAACGGAGAGCGGGAGAAACTGATTGTGCTTGGCGAGCGTTTCGGCGAGGCGCGCGAGGCGGATGCCGGGCTCGACGCTGAGGGTGAGGTCGCCGGGATCGTAGGAGATGACGCGGTCGAGGCGAGTCATGTCGATGGCGAGATCGTAACGCGCGGGAGGCATGCCGATGGAGAGTTGGGTGCGCGCGGCGGTGGGAATGACGGCAAGGTTTTCGGAGGCGGCAAATGCGACGAGCTGCGCGACTTCTTGTGCGTTTGCCGGGCGGGCGGCGACTTGCGGCTCAATGGCGTCGACGGCATAGGCGGCGAGGCCCTGCGGATCGGTGATGATGTTGCGCGCGCCGACAATGTCGGCGATGCGAGGATGGTGAACTGTTGCGGGCGCGCTCACGAGGGGGTTGGTCCTGATGGAGGCGCGCCGGCGCTGCCGGAGAGCGGCAGAGGATTGATGCGAACTTCGCCGCAGCCTTTGCCAGTGGGAAAGATTTTGCCAGGATTGAAGCGGCCCACGGGATTGAAAGCGTCCCGAACGGTGCGCATGAGCGCGAGATCAGCGTCGGTGAAAAGCAAAGGCATCAAGCGATCTTTTTCCATGCCTACGCCGTGTTCGCCGGTGATGGCGCCACCCATTTCGATGCAGAAGCGAATGATGGCGTCGGCAGTGGAAACGGCGCGCTGGAATTGCTGGGCGTCGCGGGCGTCGAAAAGAATGATGGGATGCAGGTTGCCGTCACCGGCGTGGAAAATGTTGCCGATCTCGAAGCCGTTCTCCTTGCCGATGCGGTCGATTTCGCGGAGGGTTTGCGGCAACTTGGTGCGCGGGATGACGCCGTCTTGGACGTAGTAGGTTGGCGAGAGGCGGCCGACGGCGCCGAAGGCATTCTTGCGGCCCTTCCAGAGAAGATCGCGCTCCTTGGCGTCGCGGGCCAGGCGGACTTCGCGCGCGCCGTGAAGCTTGCAGACTTCGGTGATTTGGGCGGCGTGCTCTTCGGCGGCTTCGCGCATACCGTCGACTTCGATAAGCAGGACGGCTGCGCTGTCGAGAGGGAATCCGGCGTGGACCCAGGCTTCAACGGCGCGAAGGGTCCAGCCATCCAGCATTTCGCAGGCGGCGGGAGTGATGCCGCGCGCGGTGATTTCGACGACGGTTTCTGTGGCACCGTCGATGCGATCGTAGATGGCGAGCAGAGTTTTGATGGTTTCGGGGAGGCGCGTGAGACGCACGGTGATTTCGGTAACCAGGGCAAGGGTGCCCTCGGAGCCGACGAAGAGGCCGCAAAGATCGTAGCCGGGCGCGTCGAGCGATTTTCCCCCGATGCGAATGAGCTGGCCATCGCACAGAACCAGCTGCATGCCGAGGACGTGATTGGTGGTGACACCGTAAGCGAGGGTGTGCGGGCCGCCGGCGTTTTCGGAAACGTTGCCGCCGATGGTGCACGCTTTCTGGCTGGAAGGGTCGGGCGCGAAGTGCAGTCCGGCGTGGGCGACGGCGGCGGATAAGTCGGAATTAACGACGCCGGGCTGGACGACGGCGCGCTGATTTTCGATGTCGATTTCGAGGATGCGGTTCATGCGCGCGAAAGAGACGATGATGCCGCCGTGGCGGGCGAGCGCACCGCCGGAGAGGCCGGTGCCGGCGCCGCGTCCGACGATGGGCACGTCATGGCGATTGGCGATTTCGACAATGCGGACGACGTCGGCAGCGTCGCGCGGAAAAACGATGCAGTTCGGGCGAGCGACTTCGACAGAGCCGTCGTATTCGTAAAGGAGCAGATCTTCGGGACGGCTCAAGACATGTTCACGGGTGAGAAGGTGCTCGAGATCGAGAATGAGTTGTTGGTTCATGGGCGCTTAGACGTGATAGAGCCAATATAGTCGTGCTGCAAGGGTTGGTCAATGAAAGGCCGGGGTAAGAGATACGCACCTGCAAAAGTGAGCAGTCACACCTACGCAATGATGCTAGTTGTGTTTCTCCCGTCAACTGGAATATAAGTCAGAGTTAAGGAGCAGCTCCGTTAATGCGGCGGTCAAAACGGGCGAGGTGTGTTACGCCCGGCGGACTCGGAAAGGAGACCTTGATGGGACGTTGGATATTGGGTTTGCTGCTCGTGTTTCCTTGCGTCGCGGCATCGGGGAAAGAACCGAAACCGTTGCCCATGCCGCCCCTCGTATCCCATGGACAGCCAATAAGCAACTATGCTTGCGTTTTCAACGAAGCTTCACAAGTCGCGATGGTCGATTATTGGAGTGTTCTGGCTTTCGCCGAATACGGCCATGAACACAAGCGCTACTGGTCAAAATCCCTCGGGACGTTTCGTGGCACCGAAGCGGTTACAAGCCATAACGCTGAATCGGCCGGAAACGGCCAGCCCGTTGGCATGGTGGTAACAAACCCGCATTCCGCAGACGGGGAGAAGAAGTGCGCCGAGTGGAAAGCAGCGGTGCACGAGATGATTAAGTCGCAAAACAAGTAGGGAATCTCCGTTAGGGCTGGCCCCTGAGCAGGATGAGAGGCGTGCTCATGGCTTCGAGCTAGGCGCGAGAGGCTGGCGGTGATTTGGCGTCAGGCGGGGGTTTTGGAGCGTGCTTGGATGGCGCCGGCGCGAATGGCCTTGAGCAACGCGGCGTGGTCGCGCTCGGTCTGGTCGGCGTAAGCGAGAGCGAATTTCTCGATAGCGTCGTCGAAGGCGCCGCTCTTACCCAGGTAGCCGGCGATGAGCGCAGGATCGCCGGTGCGAGCATGAGCGCGCGCCAGCGCCCATCCGCAAAGCTCGACATACTCGAACCAATCGCCCTTGGACATTGATTCGACGTCTACCTTCATTTTCATGTCGCGAAGCTGGCGGAAATAGTAGTCGTGGCCAGCATCATCACGGGTCCAACCGAGAAAAACATCGCTGGCGGATTGGAGCATGCGCTGTCCGGCGACGACGCGCTCACCCTGATTCTCATAGGCGCTCTTGCCGGCATATGGCTCAAGGACAGAGCGGCGGGCCTCCTTAAATTGAAGCAGCAGCGGATCGTGCGGGCCGGCCATCAAAAGAGCAACGGCGCAGCGTGTTCCGACGGAGCCGACGCCGACGACCTTGCGGGCGACGTCGACGAGCTCGTAGCGGTCGAGAACGATGCGGCGTTCATCGGCCAAAGTCTGGCGATACTTCTGAAACATGTCAGACACGCGTTTGCCGATGGCGGCAATTTCACGCGGATGGTAGATGAGAGGCGGGCGGTCGGCGATGCGCGGGCGGCCGTTGCGAATGGCGGTGATTTTCGGGAAGTCATGTCCCAGCGTATGGTGTACGGCCCTGTCTATAGTTTTCAGCCAGTGCTTTCTGGCGGCAGCGGATGTGGCGTTTTGGGCGAGAATTTTCAAGTCGAGGTGCGAGTACCAAACTTCGATGGCGGTCATCGCGGCGTATTCGCGCATATGCTTGCGGTAGGATTCGACGGAAGCACGGGCAGCGCTGGAACAGTTGTGCTCGTGGATGCCAACGTCTCGCGTGGCGCGCACGATGCTGGTGGCCAAGCGTTTGACGTCCCATTCCCAAGGAGCGGGGAGGGTTTCGTCAAAGTCGTTGATGTCGAAGACGAGATTTCTTTCGGGAGTGCCGAATCCGCCGAAATTGGCGACGTGGCAATCGCCGCAGGCTTGAAGGCGAACGCCGCTGACAGGAGTGGCAGCGAGGTCGGCGGCCATGATGGCCGCGGCGCCACGGAAAAAGGCGAAGGGAGATCGGCGCATCCTGGCGTAGCGGATAGGAAGCAGCGCGGGAAGGCGCCCACGGTCGGAGGCTTTCAGGAGCTCAATCGGGTCGCGGCGATTCCGAGGAGGAAGCCACTTCGCGTGGGCCGAGCGCGGGACTTTTTCTCGGAGCTTCTTGCCGGCGGCCAGGCGCTGCTCGGTGGTGTGATGAAGCGTTGCGGCGTATTGGAACATTCGCGTTGAGTCTACAACTGATGAATGCGGCGGCCGAAGCGATTTGTGGCGTGAACGCGCAGCCGGCATTCTGGCACGGACGAAATGAGTTTAGCGGCGCGGGAAAAGACGGAAAATCCCGGCGGTGGCGAGGGCGAGCCAGATCAGGCCGTCGGCGATGATCAAAACGCCGAGGGTGCGCCAGATGATGAGGCGCGCGCGGTAAAGAGGCGGAGGAGGATCGATATTCGTCGCGGAGGCGCCGGGCGGGCGCCTGCTGGTCCAGCGCTCCCAGAAACGGCCGAGGCTGTGGGCGATCTCCGCCGAGGAGAGCAGAATCATCAAGCCCACGCTCAGGATGCCAGCGCCAACGAGGTATTGAACCAGAGGATCGTGCATTGCGAGCAAATATAAACTGGAACCTACAGCGGCGCAATGAAACTTCGGCACGGGTGATTTCCATGTCTATTCACTGCATGAAGGCTGGGTGACCACTTCAGTGATCTAGCCTGCAAGGTGAGAACTGAGATTGCACCGTGTTCGATGTGGGCCGGCTTGACGGATGCGAACACCTTCGTCCAAGCGGGCGAGATGTGCATAGATAATCGCTCCCATAGTATACTGTCGGCGCCATACGTTAGATTTCGAAGATTAATCGCGGAGTTCCTCTTCGTATGGAGTACGGCAGCTGGCAATCCAAGCCGATTGCGGCCTTCCCTGGATCCCGCATGATGCTGAAAATCAGGAGCTAAAGTGGCAACCACCGACACACAGCTATCACCCATATCTCCAGCTCGTGCGGCATATGACCGCCACATGGAAGATATCGGTTACATGACCTGCATGACCCTCGTGCTGCTTGGCAATTACGCGCAAACGGGCCATTTTGGGGGGCCTCTCGCCTACACTCCGTATAACGTAGCCGTGCACCTCGCTGGGCCGGAGCTAGGCGGTCTACGTTATGACTACCGGCGACCCAAGCATCCTTACGCGGATAAATTCATGCTGGCCGGCGGCCATTGTGTTCCAACGTCCTATGCCCTGTGGATGATCATGGGTCAGGCTTTGGCGCGAAAGTTCGAGCTGACCGGCGACTCGCTCTACAAAGTCGATCCGCGTGTCGCTATGTTGCCGGTGGACGCTCTTGGATTTCGCAGAAACGCGGAAGCACTGAGAACGCTGTTGCCAAGCCTGGGATTGGAAAATGATCCCCTGTTTGCCCAAGCCAAAGGGCGCGGTATTCGAGCCTTGGCCGGGCATTCCGAGTCGACGGATCTCACCAATGATGTGAATGGGGGCCCTTCCGGCATTGGCGTGGCGACAGCCGCCGGAAAAGCCGCGTTCTGGAATTTCATCGGCGCCCCAAGTTCTCCCAAGGTCATCGCCTTCGAAGGCGAATTTGCCATGACCGAGGGCCATGCGCAGGAGTTAAAGACACAGGCCGTTGCACTTCAGGTTGGCAAACGCTTGCGGATTCTCTTCTCCAACAATAATAGCGGCATTGATGATTCGCTGCTTGGCGGCGTTATTGCCGAAAAGTACGACGGCTACAGAATCATCGATCAGTGGACTTCGTACGGTTGGAACGTGTTTACGATGGAAGACGGCCACGATTACGGGCAAATCGTCGGCGTGCTGAAAGCCATGGACAAATGGGATCCGGCGGACCGGCGTCCCATGATAGCGATTGGCAAGACTCTCAAGGGCTACTGGCCCGGCGCGGTTCACGGTGAGATTCCCAACAATGGCCCGCAGGTGCTTGGCTATGCGAGCCATCCTTATGCATTCAAAATGAACTCGGAATATTTTGTCGCTCTGGCGGCGACCTTCGAGCGCCACTATGGTGTTGAATTCAAGGGCATCCGGCAGGGTCCGGTGACGGATCCCCGGGAGCGCCTGATTCAATTCAAAACGAACATTGATGTCGTCATGTCGGTGCTTGACCGCAATGGCTTGGGCGACTGGCTGGCCGACCGACTGGTGGCGATTGGCGACACAGTGAAGGACGACGTTCCTCTTCGCATCGATGTTAAGCACGATCCCTTTCTGGATGACCGCTTGCGAGTCGCGAATTTGCCGCGCGAGCCGCAGAAGCTCACGATAACGAATGCAATTTCCGGAAAGCAGAAGGAATTAGGGATTGCTCTATTTCGCAAACCTGGGGAAGTTGCCGGAGCGAGGCGCGCGATCTCGGAAGTCATCAAGTGGATGAACTATGTGACGGATCACCGCTTCTTGACCTTGGCCGCTGATCTATCGGAGTCGATCAACGTCGAGCACGGCAGTTTGTGGGGCCACTATGATCCTGAAAAAAATCCGCTCGGCACGCGTCTGAAGGCCGCCATTCAGGAAGCAGGCAATGCTTCGACGGCCATCGGGCTTGTGAGCCAGAGTGCTTCTGTCGATCCCACAAAATTTGCGGGAGTGTGGGCCCTCAGCGGCACGTATGGCGCTTTCACGCCGCTGATGTACACGCCCGCCCGTGTGTGGAGTCAACAAAATCAGGACAGCAAGTTTCGCGTGGGCGTGCTTCACATTTTGGCCGCGCATTCCGGGCCGGAAACGGCTGCGGATGCCCGCACGCACTTCGGCATTTTCGCGCCGCAGGTATGGAAACTCTTTCCGCGGGGACAGACTATCAACCTGAGTTTCTGGGATTACAACGACGTGGCGCCCGGGTATTTTGCCGCCGCGGAGATCGCTGCGCGTGACCCCAAGGTCGGCATCATCATTATTGAGGTAGCGCGGCCCGATTTTCCCGTAGTCGACCGCAGCGGCTTTGCCGATCCCGATATCACTGCCGCGGCCAAGGGATTTTATGTGATTCGCGATTTTGCGCCGCGCCGGCCCCGCCAGGGCTACGTGATCGTCCAGGGAGCGAGCGCGACTATGAACGTCGTAAGAGGGCTTCCCAATTTGGACGAGCGAGGCATCAACGTAAGAATTATTTCTGCCGTAAGCGAGGAATTGTTCGACAGGCAGCCCGAGAGCTACCGCCGAACGGTGCTGCCTCCCGAAGCCGTCTATGACCTGATGGTGGTCAGTACCGGCACACGCCGCGTCTGGCCGTTACGCAACGTTGGGCCTCTCACCGACGAATATTCCCTTACGTCTGACTGGGACGATCAATGGCTGTCCGGCGGCCTGGAGGCGGAGGTGATCGCGGAGGCCCATTTGGATCAGGCCTCGATTCTCAAGGGTGTTGAACGCTTCGCGCGGGAGCGAACCCAACGCTTAACGCGCCAACGCGACTTGCTGGCGGCGGGGTAGCGCAGGGAATTCGGTTGCGGGTAGAAAATGCTCCGCGGAGCCGGTTGTCCCGTAGCTTTGCGCGTTTCGGTCGTAAAACCCGTAAATCCACCTAGGAACATTCTTTAGAGACGAAGACCGCCAAATATCTTGAAACCTGAAGTGTTGGTCAGCGAATGACGCAAGGAGAAAAACATGCATCCCGTCGTGCATTTCGAAATCGGATGTAGGGACAGCGCGAAGACTCAGGAGTTCTACGCGAAGCTGTTCGACTGGAAAATCACGCAGATGGGTCCCGCGGGAATGATTGACACCGGTGGCCTGCTGACGGGCCACTTCACGACGTTGGGACACGAGCCCCACCACTACACGATTTTTTATGTGCAAGTGGATGACGTCCAGAAGTCTTTGGACCAGGCGAGTTCGCTCGGTGGAAAAATCTTGGTGCCACCTACGGACATTCCGGGCGGGACTTTTGCGTGGATGCAGGATCCGGAGGGGAACACCGTAGGACTGTGGAAGTCGAAGGGATAGGTCGTGCAAAATTGAATGGCGGATCGAAAACATATCGCGCGGCAGGTTTTTTCATGTGACCGGGCCGGCAGCGAATAATCTGAGGGATTTGCGAATTTTGCTCGCGGGATAGTCCCGGGGCAGGAGGCGTGGTGTGAAAACCTCGGTTTTCTGTGGAGTCAGCGTCGATGGGTTTCTTGCCCGGCCGAACCATGCGCTGGATTTCTTGGACGCCGGCGGGACGGAGTCGCACGGCTACGACGAATTCTATGCCAGTGTGGACGTCGTGGTGATTGGCCGGAAAACATTCGAAGTCGTGCTGGGCTTCGGGCAGTGGGCTTACGGAAAGAAGCCGGTGGTCGTGCTGAGCAGCGGTAAGCTCGATTTCTCAGCAATCAAAGGTGGGGTTGTCGAGCAGATGTCCGGCGAACCGAGGGAAATCGTAGAGCAGCTTAAGTCCCGCGACTTCAAACACGCTTACATAGACGGAGGCATCACGATTCAGAGATTTCTCGCGGCCGGCTGTATCGACCGAATGGTGATCACGCGCGTGCCGGTGCTGATTGGAACGGGCATTCCGCTGTTTGGTTCAGTGCCGCAGGACATCCGTCTTCGTCACGTCGCGACACGTTGTTACAAGAGCGGGTTGGTGCAGAGCGAATACGAGCTTGACGTCACGAACCGACCCGGCAAGAAGCGGAGACTGGCGCGGCGTACCAAGAAATGATGGAACCGATGCCGTCCTGGAGGCGGCGGCCGTTTTTTTTTACAACAAGCTTTTCACATAGCCGCCGTCGACAGCGATGGAGCAGCCGTTGACGTAGCTGGCGCGCTCGGAGGCCAGGAAGGCGACCACGGCGGCAAGCTCCTCTGGTTTGCCGACACGCCCGAGGGGCACGTGGGCACCCAAGCGTTCGAAGATTTTTTCGCGGCTGAGGCCGGCGTTCTTGGCTTGGATTTCGGCGAGCTCGTCGAGGCGTTCGGTGAGGGTGTAGCCGGGACAGACGCAGTTGACGGTGATGCCTTCGGGGCCGAATTCATTGGCGAGACTGCGCATCAGTCCGGTGACGCCAGCGCGGAGGGAGTTGGAGAGCAGCAGGTTGTCGATGGGCTGCTTGACGGAAACGGAAGTGATGGCGATCAAGCGGCCCCAGTGGCGCTGGCGCATGAGCGGGAGAACTTCGCGGGCAAAATAGACAGCGCTCATGAGGGTCAGTTCGAATGCGTTGCGCCAGTCTTCGAGCGAAATATCCAGGAATTTCTTGGAAGGTGGGCCCCCGGCGTTGGTCACGCAGATGTCGATACGGCCAAAGCGCTTTTGAACGGCGGCGACGAAATCATGAACGGCGTCAGCCCGGGTGACGTCGAGCTCTTGGGAAAATACTTGGCGGCCGGTCGATTTGCGGATGGCGTCCGCCGCGTTCTTGAGATTGGCGGCGGAACGGGCGCAGATGGCGACTTCCGCGCCGTCGCGGGCGAATTCTTCAGCAACCGCGCGACCGAGGCCTTTGCTGGCAGCGGCAACTATGGCGACACGCCCCTTCAGACCGAGATCCATGGCTTCACTCTCCCGTTTTTGCGCAGCGCGAAAGCTAAATTGAGCGGCGCAGATACGTATCGGTCTTCTTGATCCAATCCTGGCGCGGAGGGGCGAAGACATCGATGTCCACCGTGTCTTCGAGGGCCTCGGCGGCATGTGGCAGGTTAGCGGGAATGAGCAAAAACTCGCCGTCACGCAGGATTTTTTCCCCGTCGTCGAAGATCAGCTTGAGCGCGCCAGAAATAATCCAGGTGATCTGCTCGTTCATGTGCGAGTGGCGAGGAACAATCGCGCCGCGGGCAAGAAGGATGCGCGCGAGCATGGCGCTCTCGCCATAAATCATCTGGCGCGAGACTTTGTCATTCAGCTTTTCGGATTCGAGCTTGTTCCATGAGTTCTTTTCGGGCATCGGGCCCTCCGTCAAAGAAAAACGAGAATGAGAATCCTCCAACGAAATGGGTTGGGCGTCAATGGGCGTTTGTTCGGCGATCGGGAAGCTCGATTGCGGCCGGCTGGTCGTTTGATTAGAATTCGCGGTAGGTGCGGGCGCATTCGGGATGGCGAATCCCGGCGGTGGGGAATCCGTGAACATTTTCCGGTGGGCGGCGGCGATTGTTTTTTTCCTCCAATTGCCCAACCCGATTTTCTGGCTGGTAGTGCATCCGCAGATCGGCTACTGGAGAGGCCGGCTGCGTGCGGCGTACATTACTGCGCTGGTAACTTCGTGGGGCGTGATGACGATTTTGCTGATTGTGTCTCGCCGCGCTATTCTTGCGCAAGCGCGCCCCGGCGATTTGCAAATTGGGATGGGGCTCTTGCTGATCGCAGCGGATATTTGGCTTTTCGAGCGCGCGAGGCAGGACCTGGGGACGTCGCGGCTGATTGGCAAGACGGAGCTAGCGGGCGGCGGCGAAGTGGTGGATACGGGGATTTATTCGTATTTGCGGAATCCGCGATATGTGGGAATGATCGCGTCGGTACTGGGAGCGTGCCTGCTGGCGGCGACGACGCTGATGTGGGCGATTTGCGGCGTGTGGCTGGTGCTGGTGTTGATGGTCATTGGATTTGAAGAGCGCGAGTTGCGCGCGCGGCTGGGCCCTCCCTACATCGAATACTGCCGGCGTGTGCCGCGATTTATTCCCCATCGAATGCCGGTACGCGCGAAGTGAAGAGCGCCGGCGCAGAAGAACGCGCGTGAAACAGCTGGAACCTGCCTCGGTCATTCTGGCGACGTACAACGACGCGAACATTCTGGAATGGAGCCTGGCGGCGTTCGCGCGGCAGAGTTTTGCGGATTTCGAATTGATCCTCGCCGATGACGGCTCGAGGGAGGATTACGAACCGATCCTGCGGAAATGGGTGGGGAGATTCGCGCGTGAAATCGTGCATGTGCGGCACGAAAGGTGCGATTTCCGCAAGACGCGGATCCAGAACCGCGCGGTTTCGGTGGCGCGAACCGAACGCTTGATTTTTGTCGATATCGATTGCCTGCCGCACCGGAATTTCGTTCACAATCATTTGGCCTTTTTGGAGCCGCGGGTGGCGCTGACGGGGCGGCGCGTGCATATCCGGCGGGAAATCCTGCAGCCTGCAGAAGTGATTTACGAACGCGGGCTCGACTTACGGGCAGGGAAGTTAATCCTGGAATGGCTGAGAGGGCGCGCGCGGGTGATCGAGCACGGGTTTGAGCTGCCGATTTTGTATGAGTCAAAGAACAATGGGATTTTGGGCTGTAATTTTTCCATCATGAAAAAGGATTTCGCGGCGGTGAACGGATTCAACGAGGAGTTCCTGGGACGCGGCGGCGAAGATACGGACATCGATCTGCGGCTGCGGCGGAACGGCATGGGGGTGCGGTGCTTGCGCAACAAATTGATCGAATACCACCTGACGCATGAAGTGCGTGTGGGGACGTTCGAGAGCGATAGCGCGCGGATTCAGGAGGCGCAGGCGGCGGGAGAGATTCGCGCACGGAAGGGGCTGGCAGAGGTTCGCGAAGGGGAATTTACGGTGACGCGGTATGCGGTGGGAAGGCAGGAAAAGCGCTGACGATGCAGCGCGGCCGACGAAAAAAAAGCGTCCCGGCTGGGGCCGGGACGCTCGTGCTGCGGGATTGATGCAGCTGGGCCTATGGCGATGGCAGGACAACTTGCGTAAAGCCGACGGTGTTGACGTCGCGGAACATCGGAGTTCGCGGCGGCAAAAGGCTCGGCGTCAGGAAGTCGGAGTCGAATTGATAGCCGCGGGTCGGCGGTGAGTACACGGTATTGTTCAAGCCATCCTTGTACACGCCGATGCCCTGGCGGCTGTAGTAGAAGCTGACGACGGAGCCGCGGTAATAGAGCGTGGCGGCGCCCCAATCTTCGACGTAGCGCAAGAAGTTGTGAACACCACCGTCGGTGCCGAAGTCGTCATAGCAGGCTCCGGTTCCGCAAGTCGAAGGCTGAGGGAAGGAAATGCCCTTGCCAGCGACGACCGCAAGGCGGTAGTTGGTCGTGGTGGAATTCCGGCCGCAGGTACCCCACGCTCCGCCTTGTGGCGGCCCCGTGGCATTCGGACAGCTGCCGGAGTAGTAGGGGAAGATGAATGAGTTGACGTCGTTCCAGCTATCGGACAGCAGAGTGACTGAGTCGGCGATAACGGAGGTGGCCACGTGCGCCTGCGTTGGCGTGGAGTTCACGTCGCTGCCAGCCGCCGCGTTGAAGTCACCTTGGACGTAAACAGGATTCTCCGAGACGATAGTCAGGCCGCAAACCACGCCGTCGGGGCAAGTGCCGAGGCTGATGCTGCTGCCGTTCACAAGCTTCAGGGCACGACGGAAGAACATCGGCGGGTTTTCGCGAGCTTCCTGCGGATTCACAATATAGGCACCGGGCCAGGGCGCGCTAGTAGACAAGCCAGCCGAAGGGTTGCAATTTGGATTTGCAATGATGCCCTTGTTCGTCCACAGATCGGTGAAGTAGGTTGTGTAAACCGCGTTACCGTTGGTCGTGATTACAGGCCACGAGGGGCTGGTTTCGCCGTAATCCTCGGGCGTGCCACCGACGACTTGGTTGCCGGGATTTTCGACCATGTCGAAGGTCTCGCCGTTGTCCAGGGTTCCATCCGGACATCCGTATCCGCTGGATGGATTGATGGAATCTTCGAAGCCGTATTCGCCGGTTTCGTAGCCGCCGGGGGAAAGAGGAGGCCATCCTCCGGGCATGGCGGCCGGCGTGTAATTGCCGCGGCGATCGGAGAAGTAAATGGTGAAATCGTTGGTGCTATTGACGGAGTCTTTGGCGAGCATTCCAGTGGCGTTGGTGGTCAAGAAAGTTGCCAAATCGTTGATGTCGAGTTCTGTATAGTTCATGACGCCGCCAAGCGTGGGCATTTGGTAATAGGCGAATGTTCCCTTCGTACCGCCGCTGTCAGCAACTGTAGTAGCAGAAGGCTCCAGATCGCGCAGATTGCCTTCGCGGGTGTCGAACAGCAGGTTCGGCCAATAATCGAAAGCAACGGTGCTGGTGGTTCCGCAAGGGGCGGCAGCAGTTCCGGTCGACGGATTGTCCCGCAAGCGCTCGAGCCGGATGATGGCGGTCGAGCTCGGATCGGCGCAGGTCGAAGCCGCGATCTGACCTGTCGAAGATGGACTTGAGCCCGGCTGTGGAAAGAGCGCCGGCAGAGAGTAGTAGCTATTCGTGCCGAGCGTGAAGTTCTTATTGGGATTGAGATTGCGGCCAGCGATTCCAAGGGCGAGTACCGTGGAGGTCACATCTTTCCATGTGCCGCATGATCCCGCCGTGGTGGGATAGGATGTTTGGATTTCGATCTTGATGTAACCGGTGATTAATGCTTGCCCATTGGCCTCCCAGTATCCGTTACTTGAGTTAACGTAGTTGGCCCCAGCCGCAAGAGCCGTGTGAGCGGAATTGACGGCACCTGACTCGGCGATAGGCACGCCGCCCAGAGTGCCCGTGGTTTGAGCGCTGAGCTGAAGAGCGTTATGTGTTGTATCTACGCAGGGCAAACTGTCCAGATCGGCTTGGTTGTCCGAGAGCATGATGCGCATGCTGGCCTGAGCATAGTAACGTTGCGAATAAAGGTCGGGATTCGATGCGTTTTCACCGGCCACAGGACGGCGAATCAAATCGATGGGGTTCGCGCCCGGGGCCAGCGTGATCGAAAGGTTGACAGGCTTGACGCCGGTTTCCGTGCTGCCGATGTAGCTGTTGTAGGTGCTCTTCGCCAAATTCGGGAATGCCGCATTTTGAGCCGAGCCTATGGTGCCTACCAGGCTTCCCTGGGTCAATTGCTGGCATCCTGCCGTGCTGCCAGTGGGCCAAGTGCCGGACGGGCATCCGCCGGAGGTCGTCGGAGCGTAGATTTGCCCTGTGTAATTGTTGCTGGTGGGCCAGCCATTGGAAAGGTTGGTGACGATGATGTCCTTGGCGGACAAGACCTTGCCGTTAAACACCAGGTCAGAACCGCCGGCGAGGAAAAGGTTGCCGTTGGTCATCACGTTGCCGCCGAAATCGAAATTGGGGCCGGGGAAGAAGCTCAAGTCCGTTTGTGAAAACATGCCGAATTGGAAGACGGGAATGGCGACGGTCTGAACCGTGCGGGTGAGGCGGACTTCGGCATTTGAAACCGCATTGTGCGCGGTGACGGTGAGCGTGTAGGGAGTCAGCAAGCCGGTCATGCCCTGGTAGTTTCCTGACTCGATGACATGGTCGGTGGCCTCAGGATTGCCTGAACCATCGACCGGGAAAGTGATGTTATAGCCGATGGCGCCGGACGGAATGACGTAGTTGACGCCCGGGACGTTCGGTTCATTGGCCGCGACCGCGAGGGCGTTCACTTGCGCCCCGGAAGGCGAGGAGTTGTTGGCAAAAAGATTGCCGAGGTCGCCGGTGAGTTTCTCTAGACCGGCTTCGGCGCCGTAGAAAGTGTATGTTTCGGTGCCGTTGACGCCGCCGAGGCGCTGATCGATTAGGACCATCCACGAGAAACCAATGACGAGCGCAACGATTAAGAAAACGACGATAAGGCTCGTTGCGAGCGCCATACCGGACTGGGATTTGTTGTTCATGGCATTTATCCTCGAGACTGCAAACTCACTGGAATTGATTGGTGAAGGCCAAACCGCGAAGGCTGATTTGAGAGATCAGGTTGTCGCGGAAGGTCTGTTTCGTCCAAGAGAACGGCGCATCGGAGCGCGCTCCCAAGAATATATTTGTGCTCATCATCTGATTTGCGTTCATGCCTGCGGGCGGAATGGGCTGATTGGAGCATGTTGCACCGCAGGCAGCGCCGTTGACAAAGTTGTAGGTGATCCAAAACGCCTCGATGGACTCGGAGACCGGCTCAGCAGTGAAAAAATTGACTTGGCGCATCAGGCGAGGGCCAGCGGGATTGGTATTGTCGAGATAATAGGTGACCATCCAGATGCGCGTCGCCGTCGTGGGCGGATAGGTACCGCTGCCGGCGGGGGACTGAAGCTGGGTTATGGTGCCAGCGGGATCGGTGCGACCGTTGAGGTCGTAGGGATCGCCTTTGGCGAAGCTCATGACTTGGCCGGCCACCCCAGTCACATACTGCAAGGTGTTGCCTTGCGCGTTGCTGAACATGATCAGGTCGCCGACAGCAACGGCGCCGTTGCCGGTGTTGAAGACGACGCAATTGGCGTCAAAAGTCACCGAAGTTCCGGCGGCGTTGATGGTGCCAGCGCAAGGTGTGTCCGGGGCCACTGCGGCAGGGTCGTTGATGAAGTTGGCGTTTAGGGCCTGACCCTCTGGATACGTGGCCGTGTCAGGCGGGAAAGTGTCGTTGTCCGCATAAATGATGGTCACCATATCGGAATTGACGGCGCCGGAGATCAGCGGTCCCAAACCGTGGCCAGGGGTGATGGCGGAAATGGAAGTCGCGCCGACCGCGAAGGTATAGGCGTCGCCCGTGGGCGACGGTTCATTGACCGCTACGCCGCTTCCGTTGGGAATCGAAATGCCGCCGACAGGAATGCCTGAACCGGCCAGAACCAAATCGTGCTGGAGTTGATCCATACCCGCGCGAAGGTTTTCGTTCATGTCGCTCATCAACGAGATGGCCTGCGCGGCGCGTTGGCCCTGATTGAGGGCATCCAGGGAAACGCCGACAATAGTCACGGTGATGGCGACTGCCACCATCAGTTCGATTAGGCTGAAACCTGAGTTTCGTCTCATGTTATGCGCCTCGGCCAACCTTATGACCACTGACAAATGTAGCTGGTCAGCACGTACTGTCTCTGGAATCTGCCCACAGTGTAATTAATGGTTACGGTTATTTGGCGAAGAACGGTCGTGGCTACGCCCGGCTCTACGACGTTGGTGATCGCGATCGTCCGGGTATAGGTGCTGAGATATTGTTTGATGGCGTCAGAACCATCCAAAGTGCCGCTGGGACCGGGGGTATAAATGGCGTCCAGGTCGGCAGTATTGTCATCGGCGGTGCCGATGATTCCGTCGGGTCCGGGGTCGCACAACACCTCCGGGTTGTTTAGGAAGATGCCACCGTTGGAAACATTTTGAATTTGGGCCCAAGTGTAGAGCTGGGAGTCGCGCGCATAGAAAACGCTCTCCACTGCTTCTTCGGCCTTTTGTTGCGCGATATAGTCGGCCTCCGACATGCTCATGAAGGCAACTCCGTTGGTCATCATGGCGGCGAGGCCCATGATGCCAATGGAGAGCACGAGCAGGGAGATCGCTGCTTCAATCATGGTGAATCCAGCGGAAGAGCGAATTGCTTTAGGGCTCGCTATGCGCCGATGAAAGCTCATTGTTGTACCCATCCCGCTCCGGTTCCGTGATACATGCGGACCTGTCCGGTAGCACCGAGTATCGTGACCGCCCGCGCGGTCGTGGACATGTTGGTCACACCGATGAAGATGGAGCCGTCGAGCTGATTCCCGTTGCCATCTATGAGGGTCCCGTCGCTTTGAAACTGAATGATCGGAGGATTCGAGCAACTTCCTGTTGGCGGCGGTACATAATTGAAGCAGGTCGCCCCCGAGTCGCCAAAGGCATCCGGTGTGTCGCCATTGCCAGCGAACTGTAGGAATGTCACGGTCGGCGGGAGAAATACGTTGCTTAGGACCGTAGTGCCGGCCGGAATGTTCTGGATGGTCAGAGTAATTTCGTTGTTGCCGACGAAGGCCAAAACGACGTCGCGGCGTTGGGCGATAGCGGTCTGCCGCGCTAGACGCATCTGGCCTTCTACTAAGTAAGCGGCGGAGTTGGCGTGAAATTGCTGAAGGGTTGGTTGCATTTCCGCGAGCGTCGCGGCGACCATGACCCCCATGACCAAAACCGAGACCAGGAGCTCAAGCATGGTGTAGCCGCTGGACGGATTTTTCGTTCTCATTTTCAACGCCACTCCCTTAACCACCGGCAATTGGCAGGTGAAGCTAGCAACCACAAGTGTAAGAGCATGAGGACGGCCATCGCACCAAAGCCCGTATCCTATTGATGTAGCGACAGTTAGTCTAGTGTCGATGCGTTGTGGATGACGAGTGAGAAGCGGGCCGGGGTTAAATAGTGACCAAAACTCCCACCCAGACCATAATTGGCGGGCGCGCGCCTGGATAAGCGCCACGGAGGCGCGCGGCCGTGGTTCGAGGACTATGGCCGCGCAATTCGCGGTTTTGTCCATGCATGAGATTGGACCTTAGCTCATAATGCATGGCCTTCGATATTGCGGAGAAAACTGATGTCGATCATAGATTTCTTGTTCGGGCGGCCACTGCGTTCCTCAGAAGAACGCGGCGAGAAACTGGGGGCGCTGGGCGGCATTCCCGTCTTCGGATTGGATGCACTGAGCTCTGCGGCATACGGACCTGAAGCAGCGCTGGCACTGTTGATTTCGTTGGGGGCGTTGAGCGTCGCCTACATTGTTCCCATCACGATTAGCATCATCATTCTTCTATTGATCGTTTTCTTTTCCTATCGTCAGACGATCGATGCCTATCCTGGCGGCGGCGGATCCTACACGGTCGCAGGGACAAATCTGGGGCCCGCCGCTGGACTGTTGGCCGCTGCGGCACTGATGATCGATTACGTGCTGACCGCGGCGGTCGGAATCTCGGCAGGAGTGGGCGCGCTGATTTCCGCGGTTCCTTCTCTTCAGCCACATACCGTCGTGTTGTGCGTCGCCATTCTGGTTCTGATCACGGTGATTAACTTGCGCGGGGTACGTGAAACAGGAACGATCTTCATGATTCCGACGTACCTTTTTACCGGAACGCTTCTGATCACACTAGCGATAGGAATTTTCAAGGCCATCGCTGCAGGGGGCCATCCAACGGCGGTGACGGCTCCGCCTTCTTTGGGAGGGGCGACGGCCGCGGTTAGCGTATGGCTCATCTTGAAAGCATTTTCGAGCGGATGCACGGCGATGACCGGCGTGGAGGCGGTCAGCAATGGCGTCCGCGCGTTTCGTGAACCCGTGGTGCAAACAGCACAGCGCACGCTGAGCATCATCATCGGGTTGTTGGTGATTTTACTGGCCGGAATCGCCGTGCTCTGCCGGGCATATCATGTCGGCGCGACGGATCCGGGTTCAGGCTACCAGAGCGTGCTTTCGCAACTCACCGCCGCGGTCGTGGGCAGGAATGTCTTCTACTACGTCACTATCGCATCGATTCTGCTGGTGTTGGCATTTTCCGCGAACACGGCCTTCGCGGATTTTCCGAGGCTCTGCAGGCTGCTGGCGCAGGATGGTTATCTTCCGTATCCCATGGCGATACAAGGAAGGCGGCTGGTCTACACCTTAGGCATCACGGTTCTCGCGCTGCTTTGCGGCATTTTGCTGATTGCGTTCGGAGGCATAACGGACCGTCTGATCCCGTTGTTCGCCGTCGGAGCGTTTCTCGCATTTACGCTCTCTCAAGCCGGCATGGTGATGCATTGGAGGCGCGCCGGCAAGAAGAGGTCGCGGGCGGCGATGTTCATCAATGGTTTTGGAGCGGCGATGACCGGGGGCACCGTAGTCGTGGTTACGGTCACGAAGTTTGTCGAAGGCGCTTGGATCGTAACGGTGCTGATTCCGTTGATGATCGCTTTGATGTATTCGATTCGACGGCACTACACGAGAGTTCAAAAAGAAATTGCCGATCCGCATCCCATCGATTTGACTGAGGTGGGGGCGCCCATCGTAGTGCTGCCAGCGAGCTCGTGGAATAAAATCAGCCGCGAAGGATTGCAGTTCGCCATCAATCTGTCTTCCGAGCTGCACGTGCTGCACGTGGATTGCGGTGAAGACGAAGAAAACGTGTACAAGAAGTGGGTCGAATACGTGGAAAGGCCGATGAAAAAAGCAGGCTTGCCCGTGCCGCACATGACCGTGCTGGAGTCGCCGTTTCGCTTTGTGATCAATCCGATTGTGGATTATGTGTTCGACCTTGAGAAACGAAACCCTAAGCGGCAAATCGCGGTAATCATTCCGGAACTGGTGCAAAAGCACTGGTATGAATATTTCCTACACAACCAGCGCGCGACGTGGTTGAAAGCGGCACTGCTGCTCAAGCGTACGCAGAGGATCGTAGTGATCAGCGCGCCCTGGTACCTGAAGTCTTGATGGATCTTCGCGGAGCGGAGGGGGTGGGATTTGAGAGCCCGCCGCACGCGCTGCGTGCCAGTTAAGAGAGTTCCCGGCTACGGTGCCGGGCAAACGGCTTGCCGGGCAAGAGCTCCAAACTCTGGCTCAATGGCGGAGAGGGTGGGATTTGAGAGCCCGCCGCACGCGCTGCGTGCCAGTTAAGAAAGTTCCAGGCTGTGGTGCCTGGCAAAGAGACTGACTGGGTAGGCTCCGAATTCCGTCTCAATGGCGGAGAGGGTGGGATTTGAACCCACGAGCCCGGTTTTGCCAGGCTACCCGCTTTCGAGGCGGGCTCTTTCAACCGCTCAGACACCTCTCCGCGTGAGTTGCGTAGGAAAAAGATTACCAGAGCGGCGGCGAAGGGACAACGCTGACCGCTCGGCCGCCTGCAGTTAGGACGCTTCCTTAGGGTTGATATCCTACGGCGCCACTCTGCGTTTCCGAAGAGGCGTTTCCTTGCGGCAAATCTTTTGCCATACGGTCGAGCACGTCCTTTGGCTCGGTGAGCGGAGGATTGTCCAAGTACTTACCGAAGAAAACCAAGTAGCGCTGCCAGCGGTCTTGAATGTGGCGCGGCTCGATGAAGCCGTGGTTTTCGCGAGGATATTTGACGAATTCCACGGGCACATGCCGCTCTTTCAACGCCTCATAGAATTCCTCCGCTTGAGGAATCGGCACGCGCGTGTCGGCGATGCCGTGGAGAATCATCGTTGGCGTCTTGACGTTCTCGATGTATTTCATCGGCGAATGATCCCAGTATTCCTGAAAATTATCCCAGGGCGCTTTCATGTCGAAGAAGTTGGTGAGGTAGCGATGAATGTCGGTTTGGGAATACATGGAATAAAGATCCGGCAAGCCAGCGCCCGGTGAAATGGCCTTGAAGCGGTCGGTTTGCGTATCGATCCAGAAAGTCATGAAGCCGCCGTAGGACCAGCCGAACGCCCCCATGCGACTGGGATCCGCCCAACCCTTGTCCACGATGGCCTGAACGCCGCTCATGTCATCTTTGTAATCTCCGCCGCCCCAGTCATTCTGGTTTGCCATGGCGAATTTTTCGCCGCGCCCTGAGGAGCCGCGGAAGTTTGGCTCGAGAATCAGGTAGCCATTGGCAGCCATGATCTGCTCTTGTGCATTGAAAGCGAGCGGCGATGCGCCGGTGGGGCCGCCGTGGGGATTGAGCAGGAAAGGATATTTGCGCGAAGGATCGAAATCGACTGGCTTGGTGAGGATACCGTCAATTTCGATTCCGTCTTTGCTGCTCTTCCAGCGAACCACTTCGGTGTCGCCCAGGGCATACTCGGCGAGCCAGGCATTCTGGTTGGTGATGGGCGAGATGGAATCAAAGCTGAGATCGGAATGGAAGACTTCGGCGGGATGGGATGGATCGGTCCATGTGCCGACGGCGGTTTGGCCGTTTGCGCTGATTTCGTCGAGGCTGATCATCGCGGGCTTGTCGGTCACTTGACGGACCGTGCCGGCGGCAACATCGGCTGCAAAGACATCAATGGACTCGCGCGTATCTGTGCTGAAATAAATCGTCTTGCCATCAGGCGCCCAAACGGGCGTGCCGGCGTTCAATTCGAACGAGGCGGTCAGTTTCCGCGGCTCGCCGCCGTCGGCACTGACCACGGACAGATTCACCTGCTCGATCATTCCGCGATCACTGAGATAGGCGATCCATTTGCCGTCGGGCGACCATCGCGCGGTGTGCGTATAGCCGGTCGTATCCACAACCTTGCGCTCTTCACCGGTGGAGACATCGAGTATCCAAGCCGTCTGCAAACTAATATCGTCGAGCAGCGGCGTGGGATTGGTGGTGAAAGTGATGTGTGAGCCATCCGGAGACCAACGCGGGTCGCTGACGGTGAAGTCGCCCTTGGTGATTTCTTTCTCGTCGCTAGTGGCAATGTTCCAGGTCCACAGCTGCGCCAGCTTGAAATCATGGTCGACAACGACGGCGTCGTCATGAAGCTTGTCGCGCTTTTCCGCATCCGGGTCCGGAGCCGCGGTGGCGACCAAAAGAAGCATTTTGCCGTCGGGAGAAAACTCGAAGCCGCGCACGCCGGATTTGTGTTTGGTGACCTGCCACGGCTCGCCGCCGTCTGCGTACATGAACCAGACCTGCGGGCCGTTCTTTTCATCTTCACCGGCCATCGCGAAGGCAATGATTTTTCCGTCAGGAGACCATGCGATATCGGAGATGCTCTTATCGCCGCGGGTATATTGCCGGGCAGCGCTGGCCGGGCCGGCAGCGGGAACGATCCACAGATTCGTCACGGATTTTCCAGGGTCATCCTTTTCCATTTTCAGCGAGGAGACGAGATAAGCGACCGTCGAGCCGTCCGGAGAGATTCGCGGAGAGCTGACGCGGGCAACCTCCAGGGCTTCCCGCGTGCCAAAAAGTCTCTTGCCATCTTTGCTGCGCGGCGCAGGCGCTTGCTGGCTTGGGGCTGCCATCGCCTGATCGGATGAATCCTGCGCCAACGCTGTGAAGGGCGCCAGCGTCACAGCCAAGCCGAGTATCAAGAGCGCAAATCCGCAGCACATCGCCTTCTCGCGAATCTTCATGAAAACTCCTCCCATTCGTCGCTCGCCACTTACTTTTGAAACGATTGTTTCGTCGCGCAGAGCGCGCAGTATAGTCGCTTTGCTGCTTGCTTTCAACCTTGCGAATCGGATGCAACGTATGGCCTGTGCTACCGGCGGGCGGCAAAGAAATTTCGAAGAAGAGTGGCGGCGTCTTCGGCGAGCACGTCGGACGTGACTGCGATGCGATGATTGACTTGCGGATGATCGAATAGGGTGAAGCAAGAGCGCACGGCACCGCCTTTGGGATCGTCCGCACCGTAGACGAGCCGGTCGATGCGCGCTTGGAGCATTGCGCCCGCGCACATCGCGCAGGGTTCGATGGTGACGTAGAGTGTAAGCCCTGTCAGGCGGTGATTTCCGATCGCGGCGGCGACCGCGCGTAGCGCAACCATTTCCGCGTGAGCGGTGGGGTCGCAATCAGCAATCGTGCGATTCGCAGCTCGCGAAATCACTTGTTCCTCGCGGGCGATGATGCAGCCTACGGGCACCTCCCCGGCGAGCGCGGCCAGTCGGGCTTCTTCCAGGGCCAATCGCATGTGCCTTTCGTCCAGTGCCACTAGAGCTTTCGCGTCGGGAATGTCGTTCATGGCGCACCAGAATAGCACGAGCACTCAGGAGCGGATTGCTGCGCTGCAGGGGCGGCAATCGCTGCCTTGCTCCCGTCTTCCCGCTGGGGTATAAATTCGGATGTTCGTTATTTTGGGGTTCTGGACTCATGGAGCTGCGAAAAGACCCGATTACACGAAGTTGGGTGGTAATCGGACATTCCGATCTGGGTGAACTGCCTTTGCAGCCCTGCCCTTTGTGTCCCGGCAACGAGGGCGACACGCGGACGATTCTACAATTTCCCGCGCAAGACCCATGGCAGGTTCGCGTTTTTCCGCACTTTCGCCCGTTGTACCGTATCGAAGGAGAACCGGGACGGTCTGCGGAGGGAATTTATGATCGCATGAGCGGCGTTGGCGCGCACGAAATTGTGGTCGAGACACCGAACCATGAGCTGGGCATTGCCGCGGAAACGCCGGAACACTTGGCATTAGTGCTGGAGGCGTATGCGCGGCGCATTCATGACCTGAAAGGTGACCCGCGATTCAAATACGTCACCGTCTTCAAGAATCATGGTTCGAACTCGGGGCAGGAATGGCCGCATTCGCATTCTCAGATTACCGCGACGACATTTGTTCCGCGACGGGTGCTGTACGAGTTGCGGGCGGCGCGCGATTGGTTTCGCGAGCGGGAACGCTGCGTTTTTTGCGACATCCTGCGGCAGGAAGAAAAGCAAGAGAAGCGCGTCGTTGATTCGCAAGGGAATTATGTGGCGTTCTGTCCCTACGCTTCGCGCGTGCCGTTTGAGCTCTGGATCATGCCGCGCCATCACAACCATGAATTCGAAGCCGCTGGAACGGAGGACTTCCGCTCCCTGGGTTCGCTTCTCGCGCGCCTGCTCCGGCGGCTTCCAGCCATTTCGCAGGGGTATCACATGGTGGTGCACACTTCGCCAAATTCACTACAAACGAAGGGCGAGTTGAGCGAGTACTGGCGCACCATCGCCGATGATTATCACTGGCACATCGAGATCCTCCCGGTGGTTCCGACAAGCGAAAAGTCATACGTCATCAAAGAGGTGTATTTCAACGGTCTCACGCCCGAGCAGGCCGCGGAAAGATTGCGCCAGGTCAGCTCCGGCTCATGAACGGTGCCTCGGACGCAGACTTTCGAGGATCAGACCAGCGCGGCGGGATTTTCACGAAGCTCATGGTGCTGGTTGTTTTGGTCATCCTGCTTTTCCTCGTTTATCTTGTGCGAGCGCCGCTGCTTCGAGTGGCAGGCAACTTTTGGGTGAGACCTGATCCCCCGGCAGCCTCGGATGTCATCGTGATTCTGAGCGACGATGACTTCACCGCCGACCGCGCCACGCGCGCTGCGGATCTTTACCATGACAGGTGGGCGCCTCGGGTGGTCGGCAGCGGCCGATGGCTGCGCCCCTACATAAGCATTGCGGATTTGATGCAGCGGGATTTGGAGGCTAGAGGAGTTCCACGCCCGGCGATCATTCCGTTTGCACACGGGGCTCCCGATACGCTGGAGGAGTTGAAGGGCATTCGCGGATTCGTGGAGCAGCACGCATGGAAACGGGTGATGATCGTTACGTCTAATTATCACACGCGGCGCACCCGATATCTTTGCCGGCATATTTTCCCGGCGGATATTCACGTGTTGGTTGAAGCTGCGCCGGATCACGATTACGATCCGGATTCATGGTGGAGGACACGTGTTGGCGTGAAGACTTTCCTCCACGAGTTTGTGGGCATCTTTGTGGCGTTTTGGGAAGTGCATCATCAAGACGAAAGGTCCCAGGCGGAGCTGGTTGTGGGCCCGAGGTTGGACGTTCCTTTCGCGTAATCTTCCCTAGATTTATGCTTGGTTTACATCTACCGGCCTCTGTACTATAGTCCCTGGACTGCTAGTATTCGCCTGTGCGTTGGTTTGAGCTGTTGCGACCATCTCACCGCGTTGGAGGTTTCCATGTGGCGGAAACAGCCTGAAGCGAAGCCATCTTCGCCGATTAATCCTGGCATGCGTGACTCGTCGTACGGTCTGCCTGAGCAGAGGCCCGCGTCTAGCGCCGGGAGTGCACCGTCTTCCGTTCCTCAAGCCTCGTATGCACCGATTGCGTCCCCGAATGCAGCCATCCTGACCCGCGGAATTTGCATCAAGGGCGAACTGACGGGCAAGGCTGACCTGGTGATCGACGGAGACGTCAAAGGAAGCATCCGGCTGGGCGAGTCGCGGCTGACGATCGGTCAGTCCGGGCACATTCAGGCCGATATCGAGGCCTCCGAGATTTTCGTGCGTGGCCAGGTGGAAGGCGATCTTCGCGGACGCGAGCGTGTGGTGCTTGGCAGTTCGTGCGAAGTCGTGGGAGACTTGGAGGCGCCCCGCGTCGCCATCGAGGATGGTGCGCGGTTCAATGGGCGCGTCGAAATGGGCCCTGCGGCAGATGCCCGCGAGCGGCAGAACAAGAGGAGCGCTCAGAGCTTGGTTTCAAGGGAAGCTTCGTCGGTTGAGCCGGAGGCGGGTTCGCCGGTTGCACTGGAGCCACAGCGGCGTTAGTCAATGAATTTCATGGGGAAATCGCGGCTGAGCACGACGGCGACAATGCCGTCGCGAAAACCCCAATCCATCCCTGCTGCCGCAGTTGCCGCCAGCCATACTTCTGCGAACGTCCGCACTTCGAATGGATTGAAGGACTTTCTGTGGCTGCTAAGCGACATCGAAAACGGCCGCCTTCTGGACCTGGGTTCTGTTTCCCAGGCCACACTGAATTTCTTCATCGAACGCGGATTCCGTGTGACCACCGATGACCTTGTCCGTTCGTGGAAGGAGTTTCGCATCGCGGAGGAAGAGAGACAGCGCATCGAGGAGCAGAGCGATTTTTACGAACCGCTTTCGCCCGAGCAAATTGCACAGCGCTTTTTGGATCACTCCCTGCAATATTCGGAAGAGGCGTTTAACGCGGTGCTACTCTGGGATATTTTCGACCATCTCGGCGGTGAGCTGCTTCCTAAAATCTCGGACCGTCTGTATGACATCGTGAAGCCAGGCGGAGCTGTTCTGGCGATTTTTCACAGCAGGCCCGAGCGGTCGTATCGGTACCGTATCGTCGACAACCAGACCATCGAAACGATCCCAATCGGCCCCATTGCCACGCATGACCACAAATTCCAGAATCGCGAAATCCTGAATCTCTTTGGTCGTTTCCGCTCCGCCAAGACCTTCGTGGGGCGCGACCAACTCCGCGAAGGGCTCTTCATCCGCTAGCGCACGCCAATTTCAGCATCGGTGTGGAACGGAACACCGAGTTTTCCACAGGCCTAACCTCGGATACCCTTGGTAAGTGAAACCCCTCTTGCGTTTGGCTACACGGCGGAGTATGACGGAAAGGAAGCCTTGGAACACGGAGGAGACGTGGGTATGAATCCGCCGGGCCAAGAATCCTGAAACATTCACACCGCTCTTGCGGTGCGAGCCCGTCAGGCGCCCAAGCGACGCCGTTCGGGCCTCAGGAAATAGCAAGACGGGGAACCGTAAGGTTCCCCGTTTGCATTTTGTGCGTAATTGCACCCAAGCGCGGCGTCTGCATGACTGCCTACGCGGACTGCCGTTTGCGCCGAAACGCCTTCAGCGCCTCGATACCTGCGGGTAGGAGCGACAGCACAATCACCACAGCAATGACTAGGTGAAGCTCGTTTTGTATATTGGGGATTTTCCTGCCGAGGGTATAACCGGTCAAAACCGTGCTGCAAACCCACAAGAATCCCCCGACGACGTCAAAGATCAGGTATCGCGAATAGCGCATTTGCGCGGCGCCAGCCACCGGAGGGCAGAATGTTCGTATGATCGGAACGAAGCGGGCGATGATAATGGCCTTTGGCCCGTGCTTTTCATAAAACTCGTGCGCCCGCAACAAATGCTTTTTCTTGAAGAATCGCGAATCTTCACGACGGTAAAGGTTCTCGCCTGCTTTGCGTCCAATAAAATAGCCCAACTGATCCCCGGCGATGGCGCAGAGGGACGCGGGAAATAGCAGCCAGGCTAAGCCTACCTTGCCCGCTCCGGCAAATACGCCTGCGGTCACCAACAAAGAATCGCCTGGCAGAAAAAAGCCGAAAAACAGGCCCGTTTCGACGAATACAATCGAGCAGACCATCAAAGAGCCGCCCGACTGAACCAGGTTCTGAACGTTATAGAGCTTGTGGAGTAGCCCTTGCCAGGAACTCCCGAAAAGAGTGATAGCCATGAGTACCCGCAATGCCCTGATTTTTGCGCCGGCGGCCTTCGAGCCCGCCCCGGCCGAAGATGCCACTAACATAGCAGAAAAGCGGGACTTGCGCCCCGCGGAGGCGTGGTTCGTTTCCGGTTAGTACTTTGCTCCTATCTGAATTGGTCCCCCGTACCATTTGCCCGAGCGGCGCATAGCTCCAGACTTGCAACCGCGACACAGACAACGCCAGGTACGGGGAGGAAGGCTATGGAAGGTAGTTACACGGTTTGGATGGGCCAGCCGGTCATTCTTCGAGTGGTCGCCGGCAATCTTCGTGTGCCGGTACGTGGCCGTTTGCTGAGCGAAACGAGCAACGTGCTTCGCCTTCGTATCGCGGAAAACTGGGACGTCGACATTTTCAAGTCCATGGTTGTGGCAATCGAGCAGGATACACCGCTCATGATGGTGCAATAGTTCAAGGAAGAGTGATGAGCGATTTCGCCAAAATGCGGGATTTACGGTCGATAAGACCGGCGGTCACGGAAGCTGCTCCGCACGGCATCGCTGAAGGCGCCTGGCCCTGGCTTGCAGGATTCTTGGGAATCGTGACGATCTTTCTTTACCGAGAAGCTTTTCGATTGATGATGTGGGTGCGTTCGATGAACTGGTGATTACGGCGCGCGCTTAGAAAACGATCTTCCGGCCCAACCTCAGTGCCCCCAATCCCGGGCTTGTTCACCCCAGCAAGCCCGGGTTTCTTTTTTTGCGACTCGCGAGATCATTCGGCCAGAAACAGGCTTTGGGCAAAGGGCCATTCTGCGTCTACCCATTGAGCTTCGCAGCGAAATCCGGCAGTTGCTCCCATTCGCGCTGCTTCTTCGCAGCGATATTTGTGAGAACTTTCGGTCCAGATAGTTTCACCGCTCGCAAGAGTGACGTCCTGCGAAGTGCCAGGGATGTGCGCCGTTTGGCGCCGCACGGAGCGCAGATGCATTTCGACGCGGCGGTGCTCGGGGTTGTAGCGAGCCTCGTGCTGGAAGGAGGAGAGGTCGAAATCGGCGTCGAGCTCACGATTGATCCGGGCCAGCAAGTTGAGATTGAATGCCGCCGTAACCCCAGCGGGATCGTCGTAAGCGAGCAGTAAATCGCTCACGGATTTCTCGAGGTCGGTGGCGAGCAGCAACGCGTCCCCGGGATGCAGAATACGGCGCACTTCGCACAGGAATTTTGCGGCCGCGGCCCGGTCGAAATTCCCGATGGTGCTACCGAGGAAAAGCACCAAGAGCCGTTCGCCGGGTTTGCGGCGCGAGGCCACGTTGAGCAGCCCATCCAGATACGCGCGCTCGAAGCCGACGATGCTCACCGAGTCGATGCGCCCCAGTTCTTGCCAACAGCGCGAAAGCGCCGTACGCGAAATGTCGATGGGATAGTAAGTGACGGGCTGACGTCGTGAGAGGGCTTCGAGAATCCAGCGGGTTTTCGCGCCGCTTCCCGAGCCCAATTCGGCCACGGCGACGGGGGAAGGCAAGCGGTCGATGATTTCCTCGGCGTGCCGTTTCAGCAGGCGCGCTCCCGCTCGCGAGAGACCGTATTCCGGCAAAAGGGTGATCACTTCGAACAGTGCCGAGCCCACTTCATCGTACAAATATTTCGAAGGCAGTTCTTTCTGGGGATGTTTCGTCAGGCCGGCGCGAACGTCCTCGGCAAAATCAGCGCGGGCGCTGGCCGAGACTCCATGCGTGTAGAGCCTTGCAGGACTGGCCATTGGATTATTCCTCCACCATGCGGAATTTTGCGTAGACATAGGGATAATGAGGCTGGAACCAGTTTCGAAACGAGCGCCGCAGCATGCACGCGGCGGTGCTTAGCGAACCGCCCTTCATCACGAAGTGCTTTCCGTCGAAAAAATTCGCGGAGTAGCCCGGATAGAACGGAAAGGCTGCAAATCCGGGAAAAGGGGCAAAACGAGTGGAAGTCCACTCCCAGCCGTTGCCCAGCAGGTCGTGCACACCGAAAGCGCTTTGTCCGGCGGGGTAAGCATTCACGGGCGCGGGATCCCATCGGGCAAAGTCGAAATTGCCGCGCTCCGCACTGGGCGCAACGTCGCCCCACGGGTACGCGCATTCGATTTCCGCGGGCGTGCCGAACGCAGCGCGGTGCCACTGCGCTTCGGTGGGCAGCGCTCCATTTCTCCAGCGCGCGTAGGTCGATGCTTCGGCGTGGCTCACGTAGGACGGCCAATCCAGTGGCAGCGGGACGTTTGCGAACATGCCGCGATAGCTCCAGCCCCGACCATTCTGTTCCCAAAAGTGTGGGTGGGAAATTTTTGCGGAATTCTTCCACGCCCAGTCTTCGGCAGACCATAGTCGCTCGTTCTCGTACCCGCCGGCCTGCAAGAACTCCACGAACTCGCCATTGGTCACCGGATACGCGCCGATGCGAAACTTCGGCACCGTCACCTGATTTTCTTCGAATTCATTGTCCCAGCCGAAGTGGCGGCTCTCGCGCTGCATGCCGAGCGTCGCTGTGCCAGCGGGAATCGCTGTTCTCTCCGCCGTGAATGGTGCTTTGCTTTGTACAGCCGTTTCGTAATTTGTGGGAGCGCTCTTCTGGTCGTGAGGCAGCCCGTGCATCAAGTACGCTAGTGTTTCTGCATGCATCAAGCGGTGTTCAATCGCGACGTGGAGGAGGGTTCCATCGGCGACGGTCTCCGGCAGTTTGCTCGGCGGCGCTTGCAGGGCGTTGTCGATTCGTTCGCGCAGATTTTGGTTATAGGCGCGAATCTGCTCGATTCGCGGCCAGTCGCTCGGCACGTCATGCGGAAGCTGGCCATCTACGGGATCAATGCCGAAGGCGAAGAGCTTGTCGTACTCCGCGTCAAAGCTCGGAGAGTGCAGAGCGTCGCGCGCGATCAAATTCCAGTCGAACGCTTCCAAATGGCCCAAGTAAAAGATTAGCCTGTGACGCTCCGGTATGGGCCGCTCGTAGAGCGTCTCGGAACGAATCAATGCGAAGAGAGCGTCGGTTCGTTTCCGTGCGTCGTCCAGCCGATCCAAAAGCGGCTGAAGAGACTCCGGGGCCATTTTCGCTGTAGCCATGGAAACTCCTCGGGGTGGGACAGACCCTTTTACCCCTTGGCATACGGGTCCGACAACCTAAACTTAGATTCAGCTGGCGGTCTTGCGGATTCTACAGCTTTGACCCTAGGAGGGTTTCAAGTCCGGCTTGGGCTGGCCGTTTTGATGGAAGTTAGGGCGTCATGCAGACGCCGAAACGCTTTTCCCCGATGACTCAGCTGATTTTTTTCGGTCTCGTTCAGCTCGCCAAACGTTCTCTGGAGGGGCGCGAAATAAAAAAGCGGGTCGTATCCGAATCCGTTCGCGCCGCGAGGCTCGTTCGCGATCGCGCCCTCGACGGAATCCGACACCACGGCCAGCATCTTTCCTTGTTTTGCGGCGGCGATGACGCACACGAACTTCGCGTCTCTTGAGCCGTCAGACTTTCCGTGCATCTCGGCGAGCAATTTCGCGTTGCGCTCTTTGTCGCTGGCCTTCTCGCCTGCGTATCGCGCGGAACGCACGCCGGGCGCGCCATTGAGCGATGCGACTACGAGTCCGGAATCGTCGGCAAAAACAATTTCATCCGCGAATCGGCTGTAATGGAAGGCCTTCCCCGCGGCATTCTCGGCAAATGTTGGAGCATCCTCGGAGAACAAGGGGTATTCGCCGAAACCGGGCAGGAGGTCGATGGCGATCTCGGGTCGTCCGACAGCGAGGGAACGATACTCGCGAAGCTTGCCTTGGTTTGAGGAAGCCAGCAGCAGCTTAACGCGCATGGGCGCGAAAATTCAGATGCAACAGTTCTTGCTGAACTTCGGTTAATTGGCGGATGCCGACGGCGGCCAACCGAAGAAGCTGCTGCATTTCGTCGGAAGAGAATGGGCGCCCCTCGGCCGTGGCTTGCACCTCGACCAACTGCCCTGTGCCGGTCATGACGACGTTCATGTCCACCTGCGCCTGGGAATCCTCTTCGTAGGCCAGGTCAAGCAGCAATTCGTCCTTCACAATCCCGACGCTCACCGCCGCTACGGAATCAACGAGTGGAATCTTCGGCAAAATCCCGACGGCCTTCATGCGTTCGAACGCCAGAGCGAGCGCCACAAACGCGCCGGAGATCGACGCGGTGCGCGTACCGCCATCGGCTTCGATGACGTCGCAATCGATCCACACGGTGCGTTCGCCAAGTGCTTCCAGGTCGGTCACCGCGCGCAAGGCGCGCCCAATCAGGCGCTGAATTTCCTGTGTGCGCCCGGATTGTTTTCCGCGCGCCGCTTCCCGAGGAGTTCGGCGGTCGGTCGCGCGTGGCAGCATGCCATATTCACTGGTCACCCACCCCTTATCCTGGCCCTTCAGGAAGTGTGGCACGCCGTCTTCGATGGTAGCCGTCGCCACAACCCGGGTTTTCCCAGCCTCGATCAGGACACTACCTTCCGCGGTGGAGACAAAATCCGGCGTCAGCTTGACCGGCCGCAATTCATTCGTTGCTCGCCTATCGGTTCGCAAATTCCCCCGCCGAGAGTTGCTGTATCAGTGTGACGGGGGCATTCCCGTCTGTCAATCGTCGGCTGGCCTTTTCGCGTGCCGCGGCCTTCCGCACGACTGGCGCGTTACTTTGGAGACGCGACCGGCTGCGTCGGCGCCGACTGGCTGCGCACGCTGAAAAAATCGGACAAGTCGATGTGCCCCGCGAGCGTTTCCGTTTCATGGCCGTGCACCAAAATCTTCAGCCGCGTGATGGACGGCACATTCGCGCCGAGCGTTTGCGCGATGGAGCTGGCTGCCATCCATTCGCTCAGGATTCCCGAGGGCATCTCGGACGAGAGTTCGTCGGAAAAGTCGGCAATCGCGCTTCCGTCGGACAAAATGTAGAAATCGAGGAGCGTGGCGCCCTCGGGCAAAGTGCGCTGCGCGGGAGAGGGCGGGTCGGCGATAAGCGCATCAATCAACTGCTTGGCCCGCTCGACGGGGTCTGCAGAGAGCGGCAACTGCACAGTCACGGGCGCAAGCTGGTCCGGCACCGTCGGTGAAATCCAGAAAATCTGCGCGCTTGCGGCCACATCGGTTGGCGTGGAAACCGGGGGCGCAATCACTGCGCGGCGCTCCTGCTCTTCGACGGCGCGAGCGGGCTCACTCCGTGCAACCCGGCGGTGCAACGCACGCAGAGAAAAGATCCCTACCAGAACCGCGAGCAAAACGAAAATCAGAATAACTTGCACCTGCCGAGTCATGATTTATTTGCCTCCCGGCGGGTAAATCGTTTTGTAGGCGGCCACGGCGCGCGCGATGCTCGACGCCAGATCGGCGGTCAGCGATTCCAGTTTCTGCTGGTCGGCGGCGACGCTTGAAACTTCAACGGCCACAGCCGGGGCGGCCACGGAGCGCAACACCGCCACCGGCACGCTGCTCGAGATTTCCGGCGAGCCTTTGAATTTTTGCGCCAGCTCGACCTGAACTAAGTCTCCCAGCTTCACGCTCTGCGCCACGTACGGTTTTTGCGCTTCGCTCCAGAGCAGGAATCCGGCCGGCGCCGGCGTGGCAGTGGACTGGGGCGCGGCGGCAGCGGTCGCCGCGCTTGGGGATGCGCTCGGCACTGCGGCGAGCGCCGGTTGTGGCGTGGCCGGAAAGAGATACGTGTACGTTCGGACAGTGCCCACAGCCCCGCTTGAGCCCACGTGCAAGCTGATAAAGATGGCATTGGGTTGCGCGTTTGCGATAGTCGCACGGTCGTCGAGAGAGGGATCAGTGTCTCCGGTGCGTGTCATCACAACTTCAAATCCTTGCGAACGTAGTGAACTGGCGACAGCCTGCGCGAATTCGAGAACGATATCTTTCTCCGCTAGGCCGGTGGGACCGCGGGCACCCGTATCTTCGCCTCCGTGTCCGGCGTCGATAACCACAGTGTGCAGCGTCGGAAGCGTTTGCGGCGGTTGCGCGGGAGGTTGTTGCGCGGAGTTCGGAGGGGCCGGCTGCTTTTGAGCTTGGGGCTGCTGCGCCTGCGCGGCAGCCTTCGGAAGTTGCGTCAGCAGGCACGCGCCAGCGAGCGAGAGGAGTCCAGTGAAAATGAGAGCGCGGCGCACGGACGAGAGAATAGCAGAAATACTCTGTGAGCATTTCGCTAAGCGGGCTCGCCCCGGCGCTCCTGTTTACTCTTTGTTGACGATTTTGCGCTCCTCGTTGACCCGACTGCTAGGGCGCGGTAAACAATGAGGTATGAAGACTCTCGCGACTTTTTGCCTCGCTGCGCTTTGCTCCGTTCCGCTGCTCGCCGGCCCGCGCGACTATCAAGCGGGAAAGATCCTGGGATTTGACACCGGGCAAGGCTCGAAGAATTCCAAGCACCCTCCAAAGGCCGACGTCGTCTACCAGGTGCAAATCGGCCCCACAATCTACAAGGTGACGAATTACTCGAAGAAGCAGGACTTTTCTGCCGGGGAAGAGGTGCAGTGCCGCGTGGACAAGACTCACCTGATCATCGAGAAGCTGAAGGGTGGGGAAGTGAAGTACGACATCCTAGGCGAGTCCTCTCAGCCGGAACACCCGCCCAGCACAAATCCGTAAGTCACAACTCGATTCTGCACACCTCGTCCACGCTCTAATTTCAACATATCCCAAACTCTCGGCGCTACGGCGGTTCTGTGGGAAGCCCGTGCGCCATTGCAGGGCTGCACGCGACCAATCGCGTCCAAAAATCGTTCGGTTAGGCCGGGCCTACCCGTGGCGTAGGGTCGTGTGAGATCGAAAGAAGACTACGGCGTCGAGAGGCGCTAACGGACGTTGCGGAAAAGAAAAACTGCAAAGGCAGCCTTCCTGTGAGGTGAGGCTGCCTTTGCAGTCGAGAAAGCAGGAACCCGAACTACGCACGGCGATACAGCATGAACCCAATACCCAACAGGCCGGTGCCCAACAGCAAGAGCGATGCCGGTTCTGGTGTGCTGGATTGCAGCGAAGAGACGGTAAGTGCGTTCTCTAGGCTGAACCAGTTCGAACCCCCGTTGGCGACACCGTCGATGAAATTTATCGTCCCCGATGTTTGGGCAGCGTTAATTCCAGTGGCGGTTTCCGTGTTGTTAAAGTACGAGGTGTAGTCAGACGCTTCTGAGTAGACGCCACCCCAGCATTCTGACGCAGCCACCTGCGGAGAATACTCTCCACTGCAAGCGCCGTCACCGTCGAACCCAAAGATGTCCAGCCCACCTGCGCCGGTCAGCGATATGGAATTCAACGTTGCACCGGAAGCGTTTTGGATTCCAACCAAGGTGTCGTCTTCACCGTCGAACGGGCCATAATCCGGGCTCGACACTGCCACGGTGAATGCCGTGGCCGCACCGCTCCCGTTTACCGCCGTCACCGTGATCAAAAACTCACAACCACTGATGTCGGCTCCGGTTGCCGGGCACTGGGAAAAGCTGGTGCCCGCGAAACTGGAAGCAGCCGCGAGCGTCAGCAGCGCCATGGCCGCAACCATGCCGAACGACCATCTCATGAGGGATTTCATGTTTCTTGTTTGACCTCCTTGTCAACGAATATCTGAGAGCCGAAAGTCCTAGGGGCCGGGTTTACACTTCTCGGTCGTCGAGTTTTCCCAGTTTTGGTCCGCACCCAGACCGAGACGCTAGGCGGTCGTATGCACGTGCGACGCCAATCGTTTAGGTCAGTATGGTGCTTCTTTACAATCACTTCCGCTACGGCACCCGACCGGCATGTGCAAGGCATCTGTCCAGATTGTGCAAAACTCTGCGATTTTCTGTCGACTGAAATCGTCCGAAATGGGTCGAATGAGATTAGGAGAAGTCGTCGTTCTAGTACCGCCGAAGCACCGACCGTCACTGGGCACAAGTTCGCCGGAATCTAAGGCCGCAGAGAAGGCGTGAGTCGCGCAAAGAGCCCTACTATGAGCCGCCTTGCCGCGCTAAGATAGCTTACCCACGCCTTAATCTCCAGGGAGACCGCCATGCCAAAGCAAGACGGACGCGTCGAGTTGAAGGGAAGTGCGCGAACAGCACTGCCGGGCGCCCGCAGCGTTGGGCCCGCCGACCCGAACGAGCGGATTCAAGTGACGGTATTCTTGCGCCGCGGGGAAGGAAAGCCGTTCCCGGCGGTCGACGAGCTAGGCGCACGCCCTTTGCGAAGCCGGACGTATCTGTCGCGGGGCGACTTCGCGTCGGCGCATGGTGCGCGGCTGGAGGATTTGGCGGCACTTCGCAGATTCGCCGCGCAATTCGAACTGGAGGTCTTGAGCGAGAACCGCCCGCCGCGAAACGTCATTTTGAGCGGGACCGTTCAGGCCTTCAGCAAAGCGTTTGGGACGACCCTGACCCGTTGGCGCCATGCTGGCGGAACGTATCGTTGCCGGACAGGGACGCTGACGATTCCAGTTGAGCTGGAGGGGATCATCCTCGGCGTATTCGGATTGGACAATCGTCCGCAGGCAAAAACTCATTTTCGCATACGCAAGACGGGTCCGCAGGCTGGCGCGGTTTCCTATTCTCCGGTGCAGGTAGCGGACGCGTACGATTTTCCCTCGGGCGAGAATGGAAGCGGGCAGTGCATCGGAATTGTGGAGTTGGGCGGCGGATACAACGCGCAAGATTTGCAAACATTCTTCAGCGGGTTGGGAATCGCCACGCCAAACGTGACCGCGGTATCCGTGGACGGCGCGACGAATTCGCCCACGGGCGATGCTAATGGTCCTGATGGGGAAGTCGAACTAGACATTGAAGTTGCTGGAGCCATCGCACCGGGCGCGCAGCTTGCCATGTACTTCGCACCGAATACTGACGCAGGCTTCCTGGATGCGCTAACCACGGCGATCCATGACACAAACTTGAAGCCGTCGATTATCTCCATCAGCTGGGGCGGTCCGGAAAGCTCCTGGACCCAGCAGGCGCTTGATTCCTTCAACTCTGCGTGTCAGGACGCAGCGACACTTGGCGTGACCGTGCTCGCATCCTCGGGAGATGATGGTTCGTCGGACGGTGTATCCAGCGGCACGCCGACGGTGGATTTTCCCGCGTCGAGCCCCTACGTGATCGGTTGCGGCGGAACGAAGCTCGAACTCTCCGGAGATGCAATTACGGATGAAGAGGTATGGAATGACTTATCCCAAAATGAAGGCGCCACGGGTGGAGGAGTCAGCGAGTTTTTCGCAATTCCAACCTTTCAGGCAAATGCCGACGTGCCTAAGGCCCCGAATGGATTTGCCGGGCGCGGAGTGCCCGACGTTGCAGCAGACGCCGATCCGGAAACGGGCTACAACGTCGTCGTGGACGGGCAACAGCTTGTCATTGGCGGCACAAGCGCCGTAGCGCCGTTATGGGCCGGCCTGGTTGCGCTGATCAATCAGTCGCTCGGCAAGAATGCAGGCTACATGAATCCCTTGCTGTACACCATGAATGTCGAGAGCACGATGCATGACATTACCGCTGGCACTAACGGTGCTTATTCGGCGGGCCCGGGATGGGATCCGTGCACAGGCTTGGGAAGCCCGGACGGAACAAAGTTGCTGAACGCCCTCAGGGGAAGTGGCGCCTAAGCACTCGACAGCGCTTTCGTTTAGTCTCCGTGCACGTTGGAAAGCCACTTCATGAGGATGGGCCGCTGCTGAGGGTCGATCGCAGTGAAGGAAATGCCCATACCAACGTTGGGCTTGGAATGCGCGACTTTGCCCAAAGTCGTGAATTTTTCCTCCATGTGGGTGATGGTCACGCGGACATTCGATCCGGACGGAAATGGATTCATGGTGTCGACGTAGCAGCCATGCAGGCTCAGGTCGCCCGTGCGGGCGTCAATTCGCGTGTCGAGCTTGGATTCCAGGAGCTCGACGGAAGCGAAAAACGGATGACGAGGCTCGCGTCTGTGTTCAATGTCCATGTGCAGGCACCACCCTTTTCGCAGAGGCTGCGGCAATCTATGCCTGTGCGACCAACATAGTCAAGGGCGAAGCGCAACTCGAACTCCCCGCCGAAGCGCCCGCGCCGCCACTACAGAATCTGAAACGCGCACTGCACCGTGGCGCTCACCGTGATTTTCCCCGGCTGCACCGGCGGAGGTACATAAGTCACTCTGGGTCGCGCCACTCCCGCATTATCTGAAGACACCACTCCATCGGTCTCGTTGAAGCTTCCCAGTTGCGCCGCATTGTACTGCACGATTCCCATGATCTGCCCGATATCCAGATTGGCGTAGCGAATCGCGCCCGCTTTCTGTCCGTTCTGCGCCAGCGCTGCTTTGGCGCGCTCCACGGCGTTGTGCATCGCGTCGGCAACAGCGCGCGATTTCGCGTCTTCCGGATTCTCGAGCGAGTAAGTCAGCGAACGAAAATTCGCCAGCCCGTTCTCCACCGAATCGTTGAGAATCGTGCCGATGGTCCTAAAGTCGTGTACCTTCAGGACAATTTCTCCCTGCACGAGGTATGTTTTCGGTTTCTTGTTGCCTTCTGCGTAAGGCGTAAGCGTCAGCACGCCGGTGGAAATTTCCTCTTTCGTCAGGCCGTTTTTCTCCGCCACAGCGACGATCTGTTGCATCGACTGCGTCGCTTTCGCGTACGCCTGCGTCAAATCTTTCTCCTGCGACGAAATGTCGAACGTCAGCGTAGCCAGGTCCGGCTGCGCTTCGTAGCTTCCATTGGCTTGCACCACCAGCGCATCCGCAATGAATTTCGGTTGCTCGTTCTGTTGCGCGAAGGCCGGCAATGCAATCGCGCACAGAAACGCGGCGCACAAAACGGTAAAGCACAAAACCGAACGCGAGGAGTCTGGCCTTTTCATGTTTTCCTCCTGAGCTTTCCTACAGTGTGATGCGTCCAGACCGCATTTCATTCATGTACGCGCCTGTGATTCGCGCGACTTTTCCGGCCCCGCCGTGTTTAACAGAGTAGCCGCACTATAGGTGTGCGAAAAGCGGCGCGTGACGGCGTGTTGTAGAAAAGGTCAATTCTACGGGCCGCGCATGCAACCATCTGGAGAAAGAATCCGTCGAAAAATATGTGAGGCTCGGGGCGCATTTTCGAGACATTGCACAGGGAGAGAACGGATGAAAACGAAATTAGTGCTTGCAGCTTCGGTCATGGCGTTGCTGTTCGCAGCCGGCGCAGGACACGCGAAGCAGAAGCTGGGCCCGCCGGTGAAGCTGGTACTGTCGCCCGCGTCGCGCGTGCCCGCGGCGGACATCATGAAGAATCTTGAGGACAAGTGTCCCAACGTGACGCTGACGCTCAATTCCAAGGAATCCGACTATATGCTCGACGCGCGCTGGTACCCGCAGGAGTACCGCTTTATGTTGCTCAGCAAGCCTCACGGTGATGCCGTTTACGCCACGCGCACCGTGCTGCTCAGCAACGCCGTCAAGGACGTCTGCAAGTACATCAACGACAACCCGCTGCCACCGCCGCCGGCAAAGTAGCATTTGCGGCCCGCTGGAAGTGCCCGGCGGCGCGCCAGCCAGGGTTACAGGAATCAGTGCGCGGGGCTCAGCAGATACAGAGTCGACAGCGCGCGGCCGAACGAATACACAATCGTCTTTCCGTCCGGCGTGATTCCAACGGTAGTCCAAGCGGCGAAACCGGCGAGCTCAGGGGGCATCCACTCTTTGACCAGCGTGCGCTGCCCCGTCGCCAAATCCACGCGGAAAATTCTCGACGGCGAAGTTGTCGTTCCTTGATTGTAGGCGTACATCGAGCGGCCGTCCGAAGCCCATCGGATAAATGTATCGCCTTTCAACCAGGCAGAAAGAACACGGGGCTCTCCGCCGATGATGGGGAAAATTACTGCCCTGACGAAACCCTTCCCGGGCGCGAATTCAGCAGCAACAAACGATTTGCCATCCGGCGAAACCGCATGGCGCGGACTCTGGAAGCCTTCGGGCGTGATGGCGCGCGCTTCCCCGGCATCGAGCGACTGGGCGTAAATCCGTGGCCGATGTCCCGGCTCGCGACCCGTGAAAATAACACTCTTGCTATCCGGTAGCCACGACGCACTGAGATGGTCAAAATTGCCGGAGGTCAATTGCCGCGATTCTCCTGCGCCCGTAGGCAAAAGGAAAAGCTGGATGGGCCCGGAATCATGCGGATGAGCAACCAGGACCCATTGGCCATCGGGGGAAAGTGCCTGCCCTTGCCCCTCGCCCAATCGTACCGCGGCAGAGCCGTCGATATTGCGCAGGTAGACCGAGTAACCAGGTCCGCCGCCCGCGCCGCTTTCTGTAAGAAGCACGGTTTTTCCGTCGTCCGAAATGTCCTCGAATAGCGACCAATCAAGCCAGGTCAATCGCCGCTCGCCTTGCACCTCTGAAGAAAAAGCGGACATCTCCATCCCTTCATCGATCTGCTCGACGAGGGCTCGGCCATCTCTGGCGACATCGAAGAGGGTCAGATTGCCGGGCACGTCCGCCAAGAGCCGCTGATGCCCCGAGAGCGTCACAGAATAAAGCGCGCGGCTCAGGGTGCTGCTTGCAGTGAACCAGATAGCGTCATTGTGAGGCGTCCACGCGAGGTTGCGAATGGTCGCCCAGTCCTTCGTCAGCGTCTGCTTGTGCCCGGCAAGGTCGATCACAGCAACGCTCCCGCCATCGTCCCCCGGGAGCGGGTGATCGACGAAGGCGAGATACTTGCCGTCTGAAGAAAACCGCAGACTTCCGAACCATCCTTGTGTTTGGTCCAGGATTTTGCCCATGGGGTATTCGAGCGTTTCTTTTCCGGGCTCAGAGCGCACCACGGCCAATCCTTTTCCATCCGGCGACCAGTCTGCCTCCACAGCATCGTTTAGGAGTGCCCGCGGCGCGCCTCCGCCCAGAGGCATTTCCGCCAGCGTTCCCCCGAACTGGAATGATTTGGACAACTGCGTTCCGAGGAGCAAGGCAATTTGGCCTGACGCCGAAACCGCGAGTAAGTCGTTGGGAGGAGGCAGGCCCAGCGAGCGCGATCCCGGGCCGTCGGGCCGCGTCGAAAAGATGTCCATCGGCGCGCCCTCCAATTCCGCAGAGTACAGGATGGTCTGGCCGTCCGGGCCAAATCGCGCCGAATTGATGTACCCTCGCCGGAAGGTCAGGCGCTGGAAAGTAAATGGAGTTTGCACAGCGCTGTTGCGGCCCAGAAAAAACGCTGCAAGGGCTACACCGATGAGTCCGAGCGTGCCCACCGTTGCAAGAATGAGCTTTCGTTTTCGCCGCGAAACTGCGGTCGACGCAAGAGTCTTTTCCGCGGCGGTCGCGCCCGAAATTCCAGACGCTGCTTCCAGCGCAAACGCAAGATCACGCGCGGATTGGAATCGCGCTTCCGGGTCCTTTTCCAAACAGTGGTCCACCACGCGCTGCAGCGCCGGAGAAACGTTGCGCGCCGTGGAGGAAAGTTCCTGCGGCTCGTCTTTCAGAATCGCCGACATCGTCTCGACGCTCGAATCGCGGTGGAACGCGCGTTTGCCCGAGAGCATTTCGTAGAGAATTGTGCCGAAGGAAAAAATGTCCGAGCGGTGATCGGTTTTCTGCGCGCGAACTTG
>JASHQB010000337.1 GCA_030037775.1 Candidatus Acidiferrales bacterium | reverse complement strand
GGAGGGCGAGGGCGTTGGCGTCCAGGTCGCCGCGGTTGGAAAGAATAATAATGGTCAGATTGTTTTCCGTGAAGCGTTCGATGACCGTGCGAAATCCGATGCTGCTGCCGGAATGCCACATACGCGGGTGACCGCGGTAGGGATCGAGAAACCAGCCAAAACCGTAAGGAGCAGGCTTTCGAGAGGACTTTGAGGGATCGTCGGGGTTTTCGACGAGCACGGTGTCTGAGTTTTGCGCGGTTACGGCCGGCTGGAAATCCGCGGTGCTGAGCAGAGTGTGGTTGCGAAGCGCGTCGTCCCATTTTGCCAAGTCGTCGAGAGAGGTGTAGACGCCGCCGTCGCCGAGAGTGGCGGAGGTTGGGCTCTGGTCGGTTTCGAGCCACACGCCGGCGTCGTTGGTATAGCCGTAAGCGCGATTCGCGACTTCATCCTTTCCATAGACGTACGCGACAGTGTCGTCCATCTTGAGCGGGGCGAAAATCCGCTGGCGCAAAAAGTCCGCGTAGGACATTCCTGAAACCTTCGCGATGATCGCGCCGAGAACGCAGTAACCGCCGTTGCTGTATTCCCACTGCGTCCCGGGAGGAAATTTTGTGGCGGTTTGGTGCTCCGCGAGAGCGAGGACTCCCGCGTCGGTGATTTGCGGGATTTCATTCCAGGATTTGCCCGCGTACATTTTATCCATTAAATCTTCGTAGGCGATGAGGCCTGAAGTGTGATTGAGCAAATTGCGCATGGTGATGGTGCGACCGTAGGCGGGAAAGTCCGGGAAAATATCGGTGAGATGATCTTCGTAGTGCAGCTTGCCATCGTGGACCAGAAGCATGATGGCCATGGCCGTGAACTGCTTGGTGAAAGAAGCGAGGCGGAAATTGGTGTGGGCGTCGACGGGCAAAGCGGAGCGCAGGTCGCGCATACCGTAGGCGCGTTCGAAAAGCGTAAGGCCGTTCTGGCGGATGAGGACGGCGAGGCCGGGCTCGCCAGGCGACGCGACGGCGGAGAAGATGGCGTTAAGTTGCTCGGGCGTCGGCGCTTGCGCGCGACCTGCGGGCGCGACAGTCGTGAGAGGCAAGATGCAAATCAGCGCAACGGCGGCGGAGCGCACTGCGGTCCCTGGACGCATAAGTCCTCGTTGTGAAATGCGAAGAAAGAATCTGCCGCAGAATGGATGCGAACGCCAGTAGATTTTGACCCCCGGAGGCGGAAGAAGATTTCGATAGCATCCGCCGGGCAAACATGGTAAGGTGAATTTGCGTTTGTTGATCTTGTAAAACCTTTAGATTCGATGAAAGGGGCTGCAAGTTAAACTTGCAGCCTTTTTTGATATACGGCTGGAGGCGTGGCGAGACGCAAATAGCTTAAAGATAAAGAAGAGGAAACACTCAAGTGTCAAAAGAACAAGGAACTGTGAAGTGGTTTAATGCAAGCAAGGGCTATGGTTTCATCCAGCGCCAATCGGGAGAGGACGTTTTCGTCCACTTCTCGGCGATTCAGTCGGATGGATACAAGTCGTTGAACGAAGGGCAAGCCGTCGAGTTCGACGTCGTGTCCGGCCCGAAGGGCTTGCAAGCCGCCAACGTCACCGGCCTCTGACCTACCAAACGCAGCGAGGGCCTGCCACCGGCAGGCTCTCGCGAGCATCTGAAATTACGCCACAGCCCAAACTGTAGTCCCCAAGGAGTAAGCGCATGGCGAAACTCTACGTCGGGAACCTGCCCTTTGCGGTTACGGACGACAGTCTAAATCAGTTTTTTGTGAGCCAAGGTTTTGATGTGCAGTCGGCGCGCGTGGTGCGCGACATGGGCACCGGCCGTTCGCGCGGATTCGGATTCGTCGAATTGGGTCCGAATGACGATGCGGCGCGTGCGATTTCGCAACTAAACGGTGCGAGCCTCGAAGGCCGAGCGCTGCAAGTGAACGAAGCGCGACCACAGGCGCCGCGCAGCGATGGTGGCAATCGTGGCAGTTTTGACCGCGGAGGCGGGCGCGGACGGCACGGCGGAAGCGGCGGGCGCGGAGGAGGCGGCCGTGGTGGCGACCGCGGAGATCGTGGCGGAGACCGCGACCGGGGCGGGTACGGCGGCGGCCGGGGGCGTTCCTAGCAGATCGTCCTCAGAATCTCCATCGACGCAGGTGCTCTGCAGCAGCTGCGGAGAGAGCAAGATTGCAGAGGTGGGACGAGTTTCAGATATCATGCCTAAACGAATCCACAGACTGAATGATCAAATGACAGCGCCAAACGCCGACTTGCGGTGTATAACGTTGGAGGCGGCACGCCTCTGATTCGTCTCTAGGATGGGCGGTTTGAATGGGCAGTCCTCAGTCCTGCGGACGATCGCGTAATCAATTCTTGACCCCTGGAAGTAAAACCGAATCAGAAGCAAGTACGATTGGGCGCGACGAGGCATCGAGTACGTGATGCGGATCCTAATTCTAGACGTTTCGAGAGAATCGCTGGACGCGGTCAACCAGGCCCTGTCTGCGAAGGGCTATGAGCTCATTGCGAAAAGCGGACTAACGGTAGAGGAGATTCTCAGGCTTTCTCCGGAAGTCTTGATCACGGAAGCGACGCCTTCCGATTTGAGCTGCTGCGGGCTGATCACGCAACTCCGATCGCGGCCGGAGACGGAATCGCCGCTCAAGATCATGATGATCGTGCGCGGAGGCGCACTCGAAAGGGCTCGGGCGCTGGATCTCGGTGCAAATGATGTGATTTCGTTCCCATTCGATGCGACGGAGTTCGCTGCGAGGATCAGGACACAGTTCCGAGACCGAGAACCGGAAGAAGAACTCCAGGCAATGCTGAAGGACGCGGTGCAGAAGGAAAGATATGCCGACATTGCGGTGGAATCGCTGAGCGAGCAGGTCGGAAAGCGTCGTGCGTGGCTGATTCCCGCCATTTTCGTGCTCGGCGTCGTAGCCGTGCTGGCCGCCTTCATTTCCTTGATTTCACTCCGGCACACCAGCAAAGAAACGCTTCAATTGCGGGCGGAGATTGCGCAGCTAAATTACGGCCTGGGTCAGCAGGGCGATCTGCTGCGACGCGCGGAACATGCGCGCAACTCGGTCAACGCTGAATCGCGCTTGGCCGCCGGGACGCGCGAGTCGTTACAAGCGCAGTCCAAGAGTCTCCGCATGAAAATGGCTTCCGCGGAAGGGCCGGACGCCGACTCTTTGCAGAAGCAGCTCAAGGAGACAGAAAACCAGCTGAAGCTGATTGAGAGCGAAGGAAGGATCGCGGAAACGGTGGTGCGCGATTATGGGCCAAGCGTTTGTTTGCTGCATGTGGTCGTCGAGTTTCTGGATGAAGCGTCGGGCAAGCCGGTACGAGTTGTCATCGATTCACTCGGTAAGCCGCAGGTCGATAAGAACGGGATGGTGCAACTTGATACCGAGGGCACCGGACCGCCCTTGCGGGCAGACATTTTCGGGACTGGGTTCTTGGCAAACCGCGATGGGGAGCTCCTTACCAACCATCATGTCGTGGAGCCGTGGTGGAAGAATGACGATATGCAGCAGCTCATCAATCACGGAGCTTCGGCCTACGTACTGTCGTATGAAGCTTATTTCCCCGGAAGAACGCAAGGAATTGCTGCCAAGCTGGATCGAATCGCAACCGACGCTGACGTTGCCACGTTGAAGTTGGAATCTCCGCCACCCGATACCGCAGTGCTGAACTTGGACGGGAGGAACTCTGCGACCGTGACGGGAGACCCAGTGGTACTGATGGGGTATCCGACGGGCATCGAAGGAATCCTCGCGAGGGCGGGCTCGGATGTTGCTGAGAAAATCGCCGGAGGGAGCCAGAACATGGATCAAATTATGGCGCAGCTGGCTGAACAGAAGCTGATACGTCCGACGACGACGCAGGGGCACATTGGCGATGTCCTCCAGGACAAAATTGTCTACGATGCGGCAACGACATCGGGAGGATCGGGAGGCCCGCTGTTTAATCGCGACGGGAAGGTGATTGGAATCAATTTCGCGATTCTGAATGGCTTCGGAGGATCGAACCTTGCGGTCCCAGCTCGCTACGCAAGCGGACTGCTCAAATAGGTCACAATCTCCTGTATCTATGCAGAAACGTTTCGATCCGGAAGTCAATCTCACGCCGACTAAAGCTGCTGGTTCAAAGTGGGCCATAGCTCTTTTCTTGTTTCAATTCGGCGCGAAAGCCACGACTTGCGGCCCTCGCAGAATTTTGGCGACCAAAAGGGAAGAAGTTCAATCTAAGTTGGTGTGTCGTTTGACTAGCGGCAGTTGAGGCGCGGCTCAGCCTTGTCAGAATGTCTGGTTCGGGATTATGTTGGACGGCGCAGCAGCAAAACGTCGCGAAACTTCAGAGAATCCCAGACAAGTGTGGGATGGTGTGCGGTGCTAGGAGCAAGCGGCCTGACGGCGGCGAATGGCGCGTTTGGCGTTATCGCGGTCGGGTCTGTTCCCAACATCTTCACTCCCGCGTCCACTCCCGCCGATCAAATCTATAAGCTTGCGCTGTTCGTTCTCGTCATCACCGGAGTGATCTTTCTGGTTGTGGGCGGCCTGCTGGCGTATTCCTTGGTGAAGTTCCGCCGGCGTCCGAACGATGACGGTCGCGAGCCGGGGCAGATCTACGGCAGCACGCAGATCGAGCTGGCTTGGACGGTGATTCCCATGCTGATCGTGCTGGTGCTTTTTCTCACCACGGCGCGAGTGATTCACGGCATCGAGGACGCGCAAGCGCCAGAGCACGCGCTGGACGTAACCGTGGTGGGCCACCAGTTCTGGTGGGAGTTTCGCTATCCCCAGTATGGCGTGGTGACCGCGAACGAGTTGCACGTGCCGGTAAGCGATCCATCCAGCCCATCTCCGACCTACCTGACCCTGCTCTCGGCGGACGTGGCCCACAGTTTTTGGGTGCCGCAGCTAGCGGGCAAGACCGACGTCATTCCCAACCACGTGAACCACACCTGGATCGATCCCCAACAGCCCGGTGTCTACCTCGGGCAATGCGCGATGTACTGCGGTACTCAGCACGCCCACATGCTGCTGCGCGTCTACGTCGATTCGCGCGCTGATTTCGACCGCTGGATTCACGAGCAACAGCAACCCGCGGCTGACGACCCGGATGTCGCGGCCGGCCGGAAGATTTTCGAAGTGACCGCCTGTGTCAACTGCCATTCGCTCCGGGAAACGATCGCCGATGGCCGCTTCGGCCCCGACTTGACGCACCTGATGAGCAGGACCACTCTCGGGGCGGGAAGCATGCCGAATACCCCGGACGGGCTACAGCGTTGGATCGAGAACGCCGGCGCCATTAAGCCCGGCTGTCAGATGCCGGCGATGGACTTGAGCCCGCAGGAGCTCGCTGAACTGGTGGCGTATTTAGAGACCTTGCGTTGAAGGCCAAGGCAAGCCGCGAAGGAGGCTAGCTAGGTGGTATCACAATCGCTGCCGCAAGTCGGAGCGCTCGGGAGCGAGCGAGCACGGCAGAAGCCCTGGACGGAGCGCGCCCACGAGTGGGTGGTCACCGTCGACCACAAGAAACTCGGGCTGATGTACATCTTCTATGCGTTGGTTTTTTTGGTAATAGGCGGCGTGGAAGCGACGCTGATGCGGATCCAGCTTGCCGTGCCCAACGCCCACTTCGTCTCGCCGGAAGCTTTCAACGAGCTGTTCACCATGCACGGCACCACCATGATTTTCTTCGTGGCTATGCCGATTCTCTTCGGTTTCGCGAACTATCTCGTGCCGCTCATGATTGGCGCGCAGGACATGGCGTTTCCACGGCTGAACGCTTTTAGTTTTTGGATGACGGCGTTCGGTGGCCTGCTGCTCTATTTCAGCTTCATCGGTGGCAGCGGTGTGTACGGAGCGGGCAGCGCTCCCAGCGTGGGGTGGTGGGCGTATGCCCCGTTGACCGCGAAAGCATTTTCCCCCGGGCACAGCACCGACTACTGGACGCTGGCGCTGCTGGTTTCGGGCATCGGCAGCATTGGTGCAGGTGTAAATTTGGTGGCGACGGTCCTTTGCATGCGCTGCCGGGGCATGACCCTCGGGAAAATGCCGTTACTCGCGTGGCTCAATCTGGTGATGGGCGGCATGGTGCTGGCGGGCATCAGCCCGCTGACGGCGGCACAGCTGATGCTGTGCGTCGATCGCTACCTCGGAGGGCACTTTTTTGACACACAGGCCGGAGGCTCAGCCGTCATGTGGATGCATTTCTTCTGGGTCTTCGGACACCCGGAGGTCTATATCCTGGTGATTCCGGCGTTTGCCTTTGCCTCGGAGATTATCCCCGTTTTTTCGCGCAAGGCGATTTTCGGCTATCCAGTGATGGTGGCGGCAACCGTAGCCATCGCCTTCGTGAGCTTCAGTGTGTGGGCGCACCACATGTTCGCGGTCGGGCTGCCGTCCTACGGCAATGCGTTCTTCGTCCTGACGTCGATGGTGGTGGGCGTGCCAACGGGAATCAAGATCTTCAACTGGCTGGGCACTATGTGGGGCGGCAAGATTATCTTCGCAACGCCCATGCTTTTCTGCATCGGTTTTCTATTTCAGTTTCTGATCGGCGGCCTGACCGGGATCATGCTAGCTGCCGCTCCTTTCGACTGGCAGCTCAACGACTCCTATTTCATCGTGGCGCATTTTCACTACATCATCGTGGGCGGCATTTTGTTCACGATTTTCGCGGCATTCTATTACTGGTACCCGAAGTTCATCGGCCGTCTGATGGACGAGCGCCTGGGGAAGTGGCATTTCTGGCTGTTTCTGATCGGATTCCATCTCACCTTCGACTTCATGCACATACCGGGAATTCTAGGAATGCCGCGCCGCATTTACACCTATGAACCGGGGCGCGGATGGGGAATCTGGAACCTGATCGTGACCTTCGGAGTGGCCTTCCAGGTCGCCGCCATGCTCGTCTTCGTGGTTAACCTGGTGCGTTCCTACTACAAGGGAAAACCGGCGGGCAACGATCCGTGGGACGCCTGGACGCTGGAATGGTCAACGAGTTCGCCGCCTCCGGAATACAACTTTGCCGTTCCGCCTGTGGTGAAGAGCCGCCGGCCGCTATGGGACCTCAAGCATCCCGAGGATCCCGACTGGCAGTACGAGTGAGGCTGAATTGAGCGCAATTCCAGCGCCGCCAATGCCGGAAGCAGCTTGGATTCTGCCATCGCGGCGGAAGACGGGCATGCTGTGCCTGATTACCGCGGAATCAGCGGTGTTTACAATTTTCGTCGTCGCTTATGTTTATTACTTGAATCAAAACACCGGCGGTCCAGGTCCAGCGCAGATTCTCCGCGTGCCGATTCTGAATACCGTTTGTCTGCTTTCCAGCAGCTTGACGATTCATTTGGCGATCAGCGCGCTGCGCCGCGGAAAACTGGAAGTGTTTCTGCTTTGGTGGACCGCTACGCTCGGGCTGGGCATGAAATTCATCGTAGGAACTGGCACGGAGTGGTATCGAATGATCTACCACGAAGGATTCACCATCCACACCAACCTTTTCGGAACCTCTTATTATTCACTCGTGGGCCTGCACGCCTTTCACGTCATTGTCGGGCTGGCGGGCTTGACTACG
>JASHQB010000336.1 GCA_030037775.1 Candidatus Acidiferrales bacterium | reverse complement strand
TCTACGTGGGCGTCGCCATTGTCCTCACCGGCATTCAGCACTGGGACACACTGAACAACGCCGCGCCCGTAGCCAAGGCCCTCGAGGCCATTGGCCTGAAAGCAACCGATCGATGGGTCACGGTAGGCGCGCTCATGGGCATGATTTCTTCAATCCTGGTCTACCAGGTAGGCCAAGCTCGCGTCTGGTTCGCGATGTCTCGCGATGGCTTACTCCCGGCGGTATTTTCGCGTGTTCACAAAGTCTTTCGCACACCCGACTTCGGCACGTGGGTTGCCGGATTTTTCGTTGCGATTCCTGCCGGAATTTTCAACATCGGCACGCTCGTCAACCTCTCCAGTATCGGCACTTTGTTCGCTTTTATCCTCGTGTCCATCGCTGTGCTGGTGCTTCGCAAGCGCCAGCCTGACCGGCCGCGTGGATTCCGCGTTCCTTTCTCGCCCTGGATCCCTATCGCCTCGGTGGTTTTCTGTTTTGTCCTGATGGCCAGCCTCGACATCGAAAACTGGGTGCGCTTTTTCGTTTGGCTCATCGTCGGACTGCTTTTCTATTTTGACTTTGGGGTGCGAAACAGCGCCGCCGGACGTGCCGCCGACCCCGCCGTGCAACGCAGCCTAATGCTGGTGACGGACAAGGCCCTGATCGCCCTGAGCGCCGCGCTCCTCGTCCTCGCGATCATCGCCGGAGGTGTCGTCCTCGGCGGTATTGTCGCCGCGGGAATCATCGAACGAGCCGGCTTGGTCATCCTGGCGGCGATAGCAATCATTTTCCTGCTGCGCGGCCGAAAGCACTATCGCGAAGATTCGCGCGCTGCGGAAACCGCGTAAAATACATCCGTGGAGAAATCCTCAGTGCAGTCCGCCTCCGAGTCTGGCTCCCTATTCGCGCGCCTGCCCAAAGCCGAACTGCACCTCCATCTCGAGGGCTGCCTCACTCCGGACTTGCTGGTTCAGCTTGCTGCTCGTCACGGCGAGAAACTCGAACCTGAAAAAATCACGGAACGCTACAACACGCGCACATTTCCCGAGTTTCTGGAATTATTCAAGTGGGCCACTTCCTACCTTCGCCAGCCCCAGGATTATGCGCTGTTGGTTGCACTCGTCGTGGAGGAACTGCGCAGTCAGAACTGCCGTTACGTCGAAATCACTTTGTCCGTCGGCGTAATGCTTCTGCGCAGTCAGAACGCCGAAGCGAACTTCACCGCCATGCTCGACGCAGTCCAAAAACAACTATCCAGCGACAAACCGAAAATTAACTGGATTTTCGACGCAGTTCGCCAATTCGGTCCGGAAAAAGCGATGGAAGTCGCCCTCCTCGCCGCTGAAATGAAAGCCGCAGGCGTCGTCGCCTTTGGCCTTGGTGGAGATGAAGAATCGCTTCCCGCCGCTGATTTTCGCCGTGTCTACGACTACGTCGCAAGCTCCGGCCTTCATCGCGTCGCTCACGCCGGCGAAATGGCCGGTCCCCAGTCCATCCGTGACGCCATCGAAATCCTCGGCGCGGAACGCATCGGCCACGGCATCTCCGCCATTCGCGACCAAGCTCTCATGGACCTGCTCATCGAGCGCCAAGTTCCGCTCGAAGTCTGCCCCCAAAGCAATCTCTGCACCGGCGCGTTGGCAAAACTGATGGGCGTGAAACACGCCAGTCTTCAATACCATCCGCTTCGCGAATTCGCGGCCTGGGGCGTTCCCCTCACGTTGGCGACGGACGATCCCGCCATGTTCCACACCTCATTGAACGACACCTACGCTCTCGCCGGCGCCCAAATGGGTCTTACTATTGAACAACTTGCCTTCATCGCCGAAGCGGGCTTCCGTCACTCCTTTTTGCCCTTCGCAGAGAAACAAATCGCGCTGGAACGCTTTCGCGCCGAAGCGCGCACCCTCAATTTGCTATAATGCCGGGCATGAAAGCTCACGTTTGGGTGATGTTGAAGTCCACCGTCCTCGACCCGCAAGGACAGACAATTCATCACGCGCTCTCTTCGCTCGGCTATACCAAAATTCACGGCGTGCGCCAGGGCAAGTTCTTCGTTCTCGAACTGAATGGCATGTCCCAGGATGACGCGAAAAAGCAGGTTGAGAAGATCGCCCGCGAAGTTCTCACCAACCCGGTCATCGAAGAATTTCGCTACGAAATTGTGAGTTAGCCTGTCTGGGTTTCCTTCGGCATTCACTCTTTGCGCTCCCCCGCCAGCTCGCGTCCGTCTTCGCCGGCTTGAATATGCTAATCTTGAAAGACTCGTTGCCGCTCGGTTTGCTGCGGCTGCAGAGTCCCGCGGAGAACAACAGCCCATGTGCGGAATCGTCGGCTACATCGGATCCAAGAAAGTCGTCCCGCTCATTCTCGATGGCCTTAAGCGCCTCGAATACCGCGGCTACGACTCCGCGGGCGTCGCCGTCGTCGGCCAGAACGGCAAGCTCGAAATTCGCCGCGCCTCCGGCAAGCTCCGCAATCTGGAAGAAGCCGTGCGCCTCGCGCCGCTCGACGGGATGTACGGCATCGGCCACACCCGTTGGGCCACGCACGGCCGTCCCACTGAGGAAAACGCCCATCCGCACCGCGACTGCACCGGCCAGATCGTCGTCGTTCACAATGGCATCATCGAAAACTATCTCGAGCTGAAGCAGCAGCTCATCGCCAAGGGCCACAAATTCGTCACTGAAACCGATACCGAAGTCATCGCCCATCTCGTCGAAGCCAATATGAACGGCAAGCTCGAGAACGCCGTGCAGAAAACCGTCAAGCAACTCACCGGCGTCTACGCCCTCGCTGTCGTCTCCACAAAAGATCCTCAGAAAATCGTCGCGGCACGCTGGGGTCCGCCAGCCGTTATTGGCCTGGGCGAAAACGAGTTTTTTGTCGCCAGCGACATTCCCGCCGTCCTGCACCACACGCGGAATGTCTTCTTCCTCGCTGACGGCGACATCGCCGTGATCACCCCGAGTGGCGTACGCCTGATGGATTTTGACGGCGCCGCCGTCGAGCGTCCCGTGCAACACATCACCTGGGACCCCATCATGGCCGAAAAGGGCGGCTTCAAGCATTTCATGCAGAAAGAGATTTTCGAGCAGCCTCGCGCCGTCCGCGACACTCTCGTCGGCCGCGTCTCCCTCGATACGGGAAAAGTGTTCCTCGATGAAATGGATATCACCGAGCAGGAATTCCGCGACTTCCAGAACATCCGCATCGTCGCCTGCGGCACCAGTTGGCACGCCGGCCTCGCCGGGAAATTCATGATCGAGCGCCTGGCGCAAGTGCCCGTGGAAGTCGATTACGGCAGCGAATTTCGCTATCGCGACCCCATCGTCGATCATCGCACGCTGGTCATCGTCATCAGCCAATCCGGCGAAACTGCCGACACCATTGCCGCGCAGCGCGAAGCCCGCCAAAAAGGCGCAAAGACCCTCGCCATCTGCAATGTGGTCGGCTCCATGATCACTCGCGAGGCCTCCGGTACCATCCTCACGCATGCCGGCCCCGAAATTGGCGTTGCTTCCACCAAGGCTTTCAGCGGCCAGCTCACCGCTCTCGCGCTGCTGGCGTTGCACTTGGGAGAGCTGCGCGCGGGCACCTCGCCCGATGCCGCCAGAGCCCTCGTTCAGGAAATGGCGCGCATTCCGCACAAGATGGAATGGATTCTGCAGCGCGACGACGAATACGAAGCTCTTGCCCGCCAATTTTTCCGCCACTCCGATTTTCTATATCTTGGCCGCGGCATTCACTACCCCATCGCGCTCGAAGGCGCTCTCAAGCTCAAGGAAATCTCCTACATCCACGCCGAAGGCTACCCGGCGGGGGAAATGAAGCACGGCCCCAATGCTCTGATCGACGAAAACCTGCCGGTCGTCATCATCGCCACGCGCGATGAGAAGGATGCCGCGTCCATGACCCGATACGAAAAAACCGTATCGAACATCAAAGAGGTCAAGGCGCGCGACGGCATCGTCATTTCCATCGTGACTGAGGGCGACCGTCTTGCTCGTGAAGCCTCCGATCATGTCATCGAGATTCCGCCTGCGCCGGAAATATTGACACCGATTCTCGAAATTCTGCCGTTGCAGCTCCTCGCTTATCACATCGCGGTTCGCCGCGGATGCGACGTCGACCAGCCGCGCAACCTCGCAAAATCCGTCACCGTCGAGTAACCGGGTTTCGATTTGGGCCGCGTTGCCTTAGAATGATTCGCATGACTCGGCGGCCCTCCCTTCATCACATCTTCGCCGGAGCTAGGCAGCGGCTAATCGTGAGCGCTTTGTTTCTGGCGCTACTGCCGGCGGCTGCTATTGCCCAAGTGGCCACCCCCGACTCCCAGGCAAAGCTCTTCGCCGTTACCGAGACCGGTTCCCACAGCTACTCTCCCGCTCAAGTTGCTGCTTTAAGCATCTTGCAAATCGGCACCACGGTAGATCGCAGCACGATTCAGGCTGCCGCGGATCGCCTGGCGCGGTTGGGGTTGTTTTCGGCCGTGCGCTACCACTTTTCCACCGATGCCAACGGCCTGACCGTCACTTTCGAGTTGCAAGACGCTCAAACATTTCCCATTTCGCTCGACAATATTCCCTGGCTAACCACCGACGATCTGCCGAACATCCTGATGCAGGACGGAATTCCGCTCGAGCAAACTGCGCCAGCCTCCGGCACAATCGACGACCGCATCGCGCAAGCACTGCAGAAGGCCCTCGAAGCCAAAGGCGTCAGCGCAACGATGACTTACTCTGTAACATCCCTTCCCGGCACCGACGATCGAGTCGTGCAATTCATCGCCGCCGGACCCGACGTACGCGTCGCGGATCTGCAACTCGGCGACCCGCTCACCGATCACAATCCGGTCGTTCAAGCTCAGCTCGCCAATATCGTCGGCAAGCCATTCTCTCTTATCGCCATCGAGCGTTTTGATTTCGAGCAGGTCCGCCCGATCTACCTGTCTCACTCCTATCTCCGCGTGAAATTCTCCGCGCCCGTCGTCCGCCTCTCAAGTCCAAATTCCGTTACTGTCACCGTGCCCGTCGACCCGGGCTCCGCTTACGTCTGGGGAGGCGTCGCCTGGAACGGCAACCATGCCTACACCACGAGCGATCTCGATTCTCTCGTCGCGGCAACGGGCCTCGGCATGGGCCAGCCCGTCGACGGCAATAAAATCGTCGCAATGTGGCAGAGCGTTCGTGGTGCCTATGGACACCGAGGCTACATCGACGCCACCGTCGAGCCCAAAGAAACTTTCGACGATGCTGCTCACCGCGCCTCCTATCAAGTGAACATCTCCGAAGGCGATCAATATCACATGGGCAATCTCGTCCTCACCGGCTTGTCCATCGATGCCGAGCATCGCCTTCGCACCGCCTGGCACATCGCGCAGGGCGACGTATTCGACCAGACCTTCTGCGACTATTTTCTCTCGCAAGGCATTGTCGAGGCGCTTAAAGGCCTGCCCGCAGCTCAAGATACCGTGGGACATTACTTGCAGAAAAATCCGCAGCAAAAGACCGTCGACGTCATGATCGACTTCGAATAGATGTTTCCGCGCTATACTGATTCGGTGAGGGACCCTTTGCAAAAACAAAGCGCAGCGCAAGAAGAGAGCAGCGTCGCTTCCTCATTGTCAGCAATGCAATCTGCTCCGAGCATCGAGATGTCCCCGCTTCTCCGGAAACAGGAAAAACTGCTCGCCGACCTACGTCCACTCGGCTCTTTACTCGTTGCCTTTTCCGGCGGCGCGGACTCTGCCTATCTCGCCTGGGCCGCACACCAAGCCCTGGGCCAGCGTGCCGTCGCCGTCACCGCTCTGTCCGCCAGCTTCTCCGGGCACGATCGCCGCGAATCCCAGCAGTTCGCCATCGCCGCCGGCATTCGCCACGAATGCATCGAGACCGGCGAATTCTCGAACCCCCTCTACGTTGCCAACGGCGCGGACCGCTGCTATCACTGCAAAGATGAACTCTTCGAGAAACTCGAATTCATGGCCTGCACTCGTGGATTCGCCGCCATCGCTTATGGAATCAACGCTGACGACACCCACGAATTCCGCCCGGGTCATCGCGCGGCCGCCGAGCATCGTATCCTCGCGCCGCTCCTCGACGCCGGTCTTCACAAAAATGAAATTCGCGAGCTCTCGCGCTTTGCGGGGCTAACCACGTGGGACCGCCCCGCCGCAGCGTGCCTTTCTTCGCGCGTCGCTTACGGTACCGCCGTCACCGCCGAACTTCTTGCTCGCATCGAGCGCGGCGAATCCTTCCTTCGCGAGATGGGCTTCCGCCAATTCCGTCTGCGTGTTCATGGTGAACTGGCGCGCATAGAAATTGCTCCCGAGGAACTACCGCGCGCGTTGGTTGGTGAAACGCTGCAGAAAATTTCGGTTTATCTGAAGGAGCTCGGCTTCACGTACGTCACGCTGGATCTGGAAGGCTATCGCACCGGTTCGCTCAACGCCCTCATAAAGAAACGCTCCGCCTGAAGTAGCGCGCAGCGCACGCCGCGCGGTTCGCTGTCTTAGCTCTTCAAGATATTCAAGAACTTTCGCGGATCGTTATCGAATCCCGGAAACACAGCGCTCAAATCGCGGCCTCCCAGGTGCTTGGTCACTATCTCTCCCAGCACGCTCCGGAAATCCGTGGTCACTGCCAAGTCCCGATCTTGATACAACTGCCCGTCGTTCATTCCCGGCCACTGCGTGTAAACTTTGCCGCCCTTCACCGCGCCACCCATCACGAACATGCAATTCGCATGCCCGTGATCCGTTCCGCGGTTGCCGTTTTCGTGCGCCGTGCGCCCGAATTCCGACATGCTCACAAATACTACGTCCTCCATCCGGTCGCCCATGTCCTGATGGAATGCGGCGATTCCCTGGCCCAAGTCGCGCAGCAAATTCGCAAGCTGCCCTTGCACTCCGCCTTCATTCACGTGGTTGTCCCAGCCGCTGCTGTCGAGGAACGCCACTTCCATTCCCAAATCTGCCTTCAACAGCTCCGCGATTTCTTGCAGACTCTTGCCAAACTTGCCGTTCGGGTATTGCGCGCCATTCTCCGACTGATAATTATCCGGGTCGAGCTTCTTCAGCGAATCGACCGCCTCAAACGTTTCCTGTCCCACTCCGTGCAACGCTTGATCCACCGTCTGCGCATACATCGCTTCAAATCCGCCCTCGGTCACCTGTGGATTGCCGAACAATCTGAATTGCTTCAGATCCGGAATAGCAATCGCCGACGCGCTGCCCCTCAGCGTCAATGGCAGATATGGCCCAAAGGCCACTGCGCGAAACGCCGACGCCTTCTCTTCCCGCAATCCCTGCAACGACCGGTTCAGCCAGCCGTCATCGGTGCTGCGCACTCCCGGCGTGCCCGACTCCATGAAATCCTGTGCGTCGAAGTGTGACCGCGACGGGTCCGGCGAGCCCACGGCCTGCACGATCGCCAGTTGCCCACTGTGAAAAAGCTGCTCAAACGGCTGCAGACTCGGATGCAACCCAAAAAAACCATCCAGATCAATGGCCGCTTCCTGGCCCCCGCTGGTCGGCTGCGGAATAGCAATCGTTGGCCGCAACCTGTAGTAATTGGGCTCCGCGAACGGCACCACCACATTCAATCCATCCATCGCGCCGCGCTGGAATAGCACGACCAGCTTCTTTTTGTTCGGCGCGGGCGTCTCCGCGATAGCCCGCTGCAAAAACGCCGGCATCGCGCTCATCCCGATCATCGCCACTCCGCCGCTCTTCAGAAAAACTCGCCGCGAAATCTTCATGACTTTCTCCGTTCGTCTCTCTCGCCCTTCGCCTATCTCTAAATCCGTGGCTCGCGCTTGCTGGCCGCTGTCCACTGATCACTGGCCACTATCTTCGTTGAAATTCCGGCGCGCCCAGCACCAGCCCCGCAATCAGTCCCTCGTTGACGTGCTTCACTGGGTCATCCAGTCGCGCCTGCAAGATCTGCGGATCCGAAAGCTCCTTTTCCAGCGTCGCCCGTGTCTGCGGAGATATCTCTCCGCCCAGAAAATCGTCCAGCGCCCGCGACAGCGCCACTTCCGCATTCGTGTCTGCGTCCTGCCCCAACAACCCGGCCAGGTCCGCGCTCGTCCCAGGCATATGATTCGTTGCGAGCGTCAGCGCAAAATTTAGGCGATTCAACAGTGCGCCCGCGTTTACCCACACGTCCGCTGTGTCCGCGTATCCCGTCGGAGGCTCGCACTGATACAGCGGCTCACCCATTCGCCCCACCCATTGCACCAGCTGCGGCGAAATCGTGGTCTGCAGGTCCAGGGCCCGCGCCGCGCTAACCGCAACTTCGAATGGCGTCTTCACCTTCGCGCGAAGCGCCGCCTTCGACCAAAACTCCGGCGAATAAATCATCGTCCTCAGCACCGCGCGAATGTCGCCGTTGCTCAGCGTGAACGTGTCGGCCATCCGTGTTATCAGCGCCTGCGGTGGATTGTCCGAAACGAAATGCTGCGCCAGCTCGAACGAAATGTGTTTCGCCGTCGCCGGATTCGTCGCCAGCATGTGCAGCGCTTCCAGTCCATCCTTCATTCCGCCAGAATCGAACTTCTTGCCCATCACCGTCTTCACCGATTGGTCATGCAGGCGATCGTCGAAAAAGAACTGCGGGTCGCGCTGCGGCGCGCGAATCGTCCAGCCCGTCAGGCACTCCGCCATCTGAATCACGTCTGCCTGCGTGTATCCCCCGTTCACGCCCAGCGTGTGCAGTTCCATCACCTCGCGGCCATAATTCTCGTTGAGTCCGCGCTCCTGTTTCTTTGGCGGCAGTTGCGCCTGTGCCTGTTCGCCCGGCGCTCCTGTTCCCGGTTGCGGAAACTCGCCCGGCTGCGGCGGGGTCATCCCCGCAAACAATCCTTCGAACCTTTGCCGCCGTTGCGCCAGTTCTGCCTGCATCTGCTGGAATGCAACCGGGTCCGCGCTCAGCCAGTTGTCCAAGTAAAAGAGCATCGCCGGACTCTTTGCCGTGGCCTCCAACAGGTCTTCGAATTTGCCCATCGCTCGCGGCCGGATCGTATGCTCCACGTAATCCGTCACCAGCCAGCGGTCCGCGCCCTTGTTCACATTCACGTTGAAATGATTCGCCCAGAAATTGCTCATCACTTCATAGAGTTGCCGGTTGCTGTAAATCGCGCGATCCATCGTCGCCAGGTCCAGCTCCGCTTGAATCCGTTGCGGCCCTGGCATCGTCTCAAATTGAATTTGCGCCGGATCTTCGCCCTGCTGTCGAAGCTCCTGCCGCTTCTCTTCGACCTGCTGCCGCAACTGCTCGCGATAATCGTCGGGCGTCATGCCCTGTCGCTTCGCAATCTGATTCGGCGGCGGATATTTTTCTAGCAGCGCTTCTGGCGACATTCTCAGTGTTTTGAACTCATTGAGTTTCTCGTCCAGCTCCGGATCATCGCCGGAATTGAAATTCAGCTGCTCATTGATCCACTTCTCCAGTCCCATTTTCTTGATGCGCTCCACGTCCCCCGGCCGCGGCCCGTAGGCCAGCCGGTCCAGCGCGTGCAAAATCGCTTCGTCTTCCGTCAATTGTGTGATGGGCAGACTGCCGAAGGATTTCGGCAGCTTTTTCCCTGACGTTACTGCGCCGCTCCCGTTCGTCTTTCCCGCATCGGCGCGTGGCGTCAAGATGAGAAATACCGCAGCCACAATAAAAATCAGTATCGCGCCAAGCAGCGCCGCGCCGCCTGCGTCGAGGCGGTTTCGCGATTTGACTACCCGAAAAGTTTGCAACTTCCTGGCACCGCGCGGGCGAGGAACGGGTATTCTCTGCACGGTTTGCTCCCTTTCCTCATATTTTAAACCCCAGCTCCCACGGAAAGTTGTAATCACCCGCGCGCCTCGTCCTATCCGTCAATAAGCACGCGAAAATCAGTGTTTTCCGCTAGCCAAAGCGCCCCCACGGGCGCGAAATGCCTCCATTGTCCATTCGTCCTTCGCTTCATCATGCCGCAGCACATACATGTTTCCGTCATCCACCCTTCTCACCTCGTACGAATTCCCTTCTGCTGAAAAACGCAGCGGCCGCTCGTCCGCACGCTGCCCCGAATGGCACTCCACTCGAATTGCATTCATCAAGCCACGCCCATCCGTTTCGTCTCACCCCGCTCTATCATCCGCGCTCAAAATATGCTAGC
>JASHQB010000335.1 GCA_030037775.1 Candidatus Acidiferrales bacterium | reverse complement strand
CGCTGGAATATCACGAGAGCCAGGGGTATTTTCCGGCGCGCGCGGCCGATTACGGAGAGGACGTGCGCAAGCGGCTGGAAATGGGCAGCGCCATCCGCGCCGTGGATTATTTGAAAGCGCAGCAGGCTCGCGAGCAGGTTCGTGAAGACTTTCGCGCGGCATTTGAACGTGTGGATATGATTCTGGCGCCCAGCACTCCGATGACGGCGCCCCGGTTGGGCCAAGACACAGTGAAAATCGGGCGTGAAGTGGAATCCGTACGTGGCGCGCTGGTGCGGATGAATCGGCCGGCGAACTTTACGGGATTCCCGGCGGTTTCGGTCCCGTGCGGATTCACGCGTGGAGGATTGCCGATCGGAATGGCACTGCACGGACCGGAGTGGGGAGAGGCGAAACTGCTCCGGATTGCTTTCGCCTACGAACAAGCGACAGAATGGCATTTGCGTCACCCGGAATGAACCGGCCGGGGTAACTCGTACATCCAACGACGGACGGAAAGCGTAGGTCTATTGAGATGAAGCTGACGGTGTTCACCGCGGTGCTTGTAGGTCTCGTTTCCTTTCTGTCGCCGTGCGGTTGGCTACAAACGCATGCCACGATATTTCCAGCTTTTGTGGCCCTTGGCGCGGGACTGCTTTCGTTTCTCTCGCCATGTGTTCTCCCACTCGTGCCGGGGTATGTATCAATGCTTTCCGGCGTGGGCGTGGACCAGCTCCAACAAGAGCGCGGGCCGCACGGTGGTCTGTTGCGATCGGCATTGGCATTTGTGATCGGATTCTCGATTGTATTCGTTACGTTCGGCGCTTCTGCAACGGCCGTTGGAACGTTTCTATTAAGCAACCGCAATGAGTTGGCGCCGTTCGCAGGCGCGTTTGTTTTTCTCTTCGGCTTACACTTAATTGGAGTGCTCTCCAAGATTTCTATCAAGATCGGCCTAATCATCGGTCTTTTGCTTGTCGCAATAGGGATCGCAATGCACTTTTTGATGAATGCGAGTTCATCCAGTTTGCGGCCCACTCATCTGTTCGGTACATCTCTGATTTTCCTGTTGGGGCCGGGACTGACGCGCTGGCTAAATCGTGACGTGCATTTCCGAAAGCTCGGTGGTCAGCCAGGCATGCTTAGTGGGTTCTTGATGGGATTCGCGTTCGCATTTGGCTGGACGCCATGCATCGGGCCTATTCTAGCAGGCGTGCTTGCGATAGCTGCAGCGCAAGACACGGTGACGCGAGGAGTGCTTCTATTGGCAGCCTATTCAGCGGGGCTTGCGATCCCCTTCTTACTGACGGCTGTAGGCATCGGGCAATTTCTGAAATTCTACCAACGGTTTCGCAGACATATTCATCTGGTGGAAATTTTCAGCGGCGTACTGTTGCTGGCGGTGGGCGGACTGATTTTCATGAACCGACTAACCTGGCTTTCAGGTAAACTGACCTTTCTGAATCTTTTTTCTTGCTAAGGAAACGTGGTTATGAATTGCGCGATTATTCGATCAACGGTCCTGGGATTAGTTGCGGTGCTGTGCTTTGCATTTGCGGGGTGCAAGCAAGCCGCTTCCACAAATGCAGCGGGAAAGATGGCACCCAAGGCGTCTCCAAACACTGGCAAGCCCAACGAACCCGACGTGACTTTTCCGGAGCTGCAAGGCGGGGACTTGGCCCTGCCCAGCCTGCAGGGCAAAGTTGTACTGATCAATTTCTGGGCCACGTGGTGCGAACCGTGCCGCGAGGAGATCCCGTGGTTGATTGAGTTCCAGGACAAGTATGCGAACCAAGGACTTACGATTCTGGGCGTGGCCATGGATGAGGAAGGAACGAAAGTGGTCAATCCGTTCGTTCAAAAAACCCAATTCGACGTGGATGGCAAGCACGAGACGATGAGTTATCCGATTCTGATTGGGAACGAAGACCTCGCGGAGAAGTTCGGCGGGTTGATTGGCCTTCCAACCAGCGTGCTGATTTCGCGCGACGGAAAAGTCGTGAAGCGCTACATCGGTGAAGTCGAGAAGAACGAATTGCAACAGGACATCGAGACGCAGCTGCAGTACCACCCTTAGTCTCTTCGGGCGGAGAAGCTCAGAAACATGATGGACGAGCGGGAATTCGAGAAAAAATACACGGACGCTTTTGAGAGCCTTCGCAAGAGGCTTGCCACGCTCGGCGACGAGCATGACTTCGAAGTCGAGGGTGGCAGTGGGAAGCTCGAAATTCTCTTCGAGGATGAAGAGGAGACGCGGTTCGTGATAAGCCCTAACACTCCCGTGCGCCAAATCTGGATTTCAGCGCTCACGACTAGCTTCAAACTGGGATGGTCGGACAAAGCCAGTGCCTTCGTGCTAGACAAGACGGGCGAGACTCTGGATCAAGTGATGAGCCGAATCTTGAGCGAACAACTGGATACACCGGTGAGTGTGTGAGGAACAGCAAAGTACGGAATCGGTGTGCCAGCGGCCGAGCTGCGCTGCGTTCGCTGCTGGGCTGCTTTGCAGTACTGGTCTGCACACAGGTCGCGCAGTCGCGGCCGCCGCAGGACATCCCCGCCGCTTCCGCGGTGGCGAGCCCAAAGACCTACGTTTCGATTGCCCCGGTGCCGCGAGGCAGCACATTCGAAGTGGCCGTAGTCGTGGGCATCATGCCGGGTTTTCACATCAACGCGCACAAGCCGTTGGAGGACTATCTGATCCCTACGGTTCTGACGGCGAAGTTGCCCGCAGGCTTCAAGGACCTTGCCACGAGCTATCCGGAAGGCGTGACGAAAAAACTGTCGTTTTCAGACAAGCCCTTGCTGGTCTACACCGGGCAATTTACGGTGCGCGCGAAGTTTTCCGCAGCCGCGAATGCGCCTCTGGGCAAAGTGAAGCTGCCGTTCACGCTGCAATATCAGGCATGCAACGATTCCGTGTGCCTTCCACCGGTGAGAATTCCGGTGGTGGCGGCAATCGATGTTGCGCCCGCGGGAACCAAACCGCAGCGAACATCTCCTCAGGTTTTCGGCGAGTCTGGGCCGAAATAATCTCCACTGGAAAACACGAGTTGAACGGAATGCGAGGCTCCCCGTTCTGGTGCGACTACGCGGCAACGGCGGGGACGGCACGGCGGAGCCGCGAAACGACGCGGGACTTACCGAGGACGACCATGGTTTCAAAAAGCGGCGGAGCGACGGCGCGGCCGACG
>JASHQB010000334.1 GCA_030037775.1 Candidatus Acidiferrales bacterium | reverse complement strand
ATCTACGCGTGGTTTCCTGCCCATGGTGCCTCCTGTTTGGAGGCCCTGATTCTACCTAACTGAGGTGTCCAGTTTTAGAGGGGAGCACTACAGAGGCATTGCGTTTGATGACCTGACGACCACACGATTGGCACACCAGTTCGCGCTCGAAGCACACTTGTTTGGAAAGGTGGTAAACCGAAGTGCCCTTCACCTTTTGTGTGGAGACGTGCGGAAGAATTCGAGCGAGGGACTCGGGTATCGTATCATCTGGTGGGCGAAAAATGGGGAGAGTCAAAAAAACTGAGGAGTGGATTCGCGACTAATCCGGGCCAACGACGGAAGTCAGGCGTCCACTCAAGGCGTTAAGAATGAACTCTGTCCGGGCGACGATGCTTGCCGAACTCCTGGGGGAAATGCGAAGAGATAACGGAGATTACTATCCTGCAGAGGTGTGGCTGGAACTTCACAAAGCTTTTGCCTTGCCTTACGTGGAGCTGGTTATCCCGCGCAGGGTCGGAAGCCGATGGGAGATATTCCTGGTTCGACGGCCGCCAAGCGACCCATATTGGCCGTCAACTTGGCATCTTCCGGGTGGACTGTGGCGCACCCGGCAAACAGAGATTCAGGCTTGCCAGTCTGTTGCTCGTCGTGAGCTAGGCGTCGGTGTGGCGCGTATCAAGGAGGTTGCAACCTACAAGTGGACCACACATCCGTACGGGAACCCGATCTCGCACGTGTGCTTATGCCGTCCGCGACGTAGGCTGGCAATGGCTGCAGACCGGGGATATTTTGCGCGGCTGCCAGAACCATTCATTACCGAGCAGATTAAATTCGTCAAAGAGGCACTGAGCTATTTGGACAGCTAATTGTGAGGACTCTAGCCAAAGTATCAAACCAGATTCCATATCCCTTCTAGGTTCATGCTGTCTCAACGACGCTTCGCCCCTGCAGTAGGTTTTCGTACCATCCGATCGTTCTTCTCAAGCCTTCGTCGAGAGTCACTTGGGCCTTGAAGCCGAATTCACGTTCGGCGCGGGTTGTGTCCAAGCACCTCCGCGGCTGGCCGTCCGGTTTCGATGCATCCCACTCAATGCTTCCTTGAAACTTTGTTATCTCGCAGATTGCTGAAACAAGGGCCCTTATTGTTATTTCGCTGCCTGATCCCAAGTTGACAGGATCGGGCTTATCATAGTGTTCCCCCGCCATGATAATGCCCTCAGCTGCGTCCTCTACGTACAGAAACTCTCGTGAGGCGTTCCCTGTGCCCCAGACAGTAATCTTCTTGCGTCGATCGGCCCTTGCCTCGATGCACTTTCGAATGAGAGCTGGAATTACGTGGGATGTCTCTAGATCGAAATTATCACCTGGACCGTAGAGATTTACGGGGATCAGGTAGATACCTGGAAATCCAAATTCTTGGCGATAAGATTGCAATTGAACCAAGAGCATTTTCTTGGCCAGTCCGTAGGGCGCATTGGTTTCCTCAGGATAGCCGTCCCAAATCTCATCTTCTCGAAACGGAACAGGCGTAAATTTTGGATAAGAACAGACTGTGCCGATACAAACGAATTTCTCAACTCCTATGCGCCGCGCCTCTTCGATCAAAAGAAGTCCCATCATCGCATTCTCAAAGAAGAAACGACCGGGATATCTGCGGTTGGCGCCAATGCCTCCGACGACGGCCGCCAGGTGAATGACAAGGTCCGGATGAACGCGTTGGAGAAGCCTGCTTACATCTTCCTTCTTGCAAAGATCGAATTCACGACTTCGCGGAATAAGTACCTCCGGGCAGCCTCTAGCTCGCAATTTGGCGACGACCTGAAATCCGAGGAACCCTGCGCCGCCGGTCACAAGCACTCTCTTCCGCGTCCAGAAACTCAACTTTGTACTCTCTCTCTCACTATTCCATGGTCCGAACGCGACCGTCCATCAGATGAGGCGTCGGCGAAACAGAAGTGCTCCATTGGTGCCAGGGACGAAATTTGCTTGCGAGGATTCTGTTTCCTTCTCCGATAGGCGGAAGACCAGCTGCTTCCAGATCAGCATCAACCATCACGCGGACTAATTCCATAAATGTAATCCTAGGCTCCCAACCGAGCTTTTGTCTCGCTTTAGCGCAGTCCGCGATTAGGCAATCAACCTCCGTAGGCCGCAGATATCTTGGATCTGTTTTCACATATCTTTCCCAGTCTAATCCGACGTACGTGAAGGCCTCTTCAACAAATTCTCTTACAGAGTGCTCCTCTCCGGTACCGAGCACATAGTCATCCGCATCCTCTTGTTGAAGAATGCGCCACATGCCTTCAACATATTCAGGCGCATACCCCCAATCCCTTTTCGCACTCAGATTGCCGAGGTAAAGCTCCTGTTGCTTGCCAGCCAAAATACGCGCGACGGCGCGCGTAATTTTGCGCGTGACGAACGTCTCGCCACGTCGAGGGCTTTCATGGTTAAAGAGAATTCCGTTGCTGGCAAATAGTCTATAACCTTCACGGTAGTTAAGCGCCATCCAGTACGCATATAGCTTTGCCGTCCCATAGGGACTCCTTGGCTGGAAACGCGTGTTCTCGTTTTGAGGAGGGGGCGCACTGCCAAACATTTCGGAAGAGCTCGCTTGATAGAATTTCGTTCTGATTCCACTCCTTCGGATTGCCTCCAACATCCTGGTTGCGCCAAGTGCCGTAGCGTCGCCAGTGTACTCGGGCATGTCGAAACTCACTCGGACATGGCTTTGAGCTCCGAGATGGTAGATCTCATTCGGTTCCACGTTGTAGATCAGATTATTGAGTTGTTCCCCACTCGACAAATCGCCAAAGTGTAGAAAAAGCCGTGCGCCTGGGTTGTGAGGGTCGCTGTAGACGTGATCCAAGCGATGAGTGTTAAAGGTGCTGGCTCTCCGAATAATCCCGTGCACCTCGTAACCCTTTGATAGGAGA
>JASHQB010000333.1 GCA_030037775.1 Candidatus Acidiferrales bacterium | reverse complement strand
TATCCATTCATGTCCGTCCAATCAACTGTCAAATGGAAGTGGTCCAGAAACGGTTTCAGCGGCGCCAGCGTGCGTTCGTCCTGTGGCGCGGCTGATTGGCCTTCGCCCGTGATTTCACTCGTGATTCCCTGTGAAAGCTTGCTCAGTGCCCGGTTGTCGATCAGCAGCGAAGTCTCCGATTGCCCCAGCATGTCGATAAATCCCGGCGCCACGATTTTCCCCGTGACGTCGATGGTCTGCTTCGCGCTGGCGTTATCCAATTTGCCGATCGCCGCGATCTTGTCGCCGCGAATCGCAATATCCGCCGCATACCAGGGATTTCCTGTGCCGTCGAGAATGTGCCCGCCGCGAATAATCACGTCATAGCTCTCTGCGCCCGCATTCCCTTCTTGTCGCGCCACTGAGCGCATTCCCACCACGGCCGCGCCCACCGCAAAAAGCGCTCCCGCGCAAATCATCACTCGCCGCATCTTTTTCGCTCCTTTCGTTCCCGCGCTTTCAGCTCTCCGCGTCGTCACTGCGCCGCTCCGTTTGTCCGCTCAAATTCAATCCCGTCGATCGTCGCCTTCGAAACATCTCCATCTTCATCCAGACTGAAAAGCACTCGCGCAGTGCCAAATCCGCCCAAATTCGCGTCGAACGTGTCGTACTGGAAGTGCGACAGCCTCCCAGCGAATGAATTGAATTTCATCTGCAGATGGTCGCCTTCCAGCGACACCGCCACGTCGCCATACGCCTTATTTGTATACGTTCCCGCATACGCCGCGAGCTCCCGCGAGGGATGCGTGTTCGGATATTTCGGATTTTTTCCTTGTTCTTCCTGCTTTTGCTCCATCGCTGTGAACTGCTCCGCCACTTTCACGAAGTGCGCGGTCCAATCCTGTTGTGGCAGGTGCAAAAATTGATCGATCAAATGCCAGCCAAGTCCCGCGCGCAGCGCCGTGTGGTCCAGATTCGTCAAAATCACAAAGCCGGTCTTCACTTCCGGCAGCAGCACGACCAGCGAAGCGAATCCGTCGATGTCTCCCGGATGCATCCAGATCAAATGTCCCTGGTAATCCTCGATGAACCAGCCCATTCCATAGCTCAGCGACAAAAGCCTTGGGAAAAACAGGTCGAACTCCCCTCCCTGCGGCACCACGATCTGGGCCGTGTGCATCTCGCGCAGGCTCTTCGCGGAAATAATCTGCGTCCCATCGGCCATGCCGTCGTTCAATTGCATGGCGATCCACTTCGTCATGTCCGCGACGCCTGCATTGATCGATCCCGCCGGCGCGACGTCGTCGATATTCCGCCATGGAATCGTCACCACTTTCCCGTTCTTCAGATCATGCGGCGTTGCATGATCCGCCGCGTTTTGCGCATCCGTCGCGCTGAAGTCCGCTCCGCTCATTCCCAGCGGCGTGAAAACGTGTTCGCGCACAAAATCTTCCCATGTCCCTCCGCTCGCCTGCCCCACCGCGTAGCCTGCCGTCGCGTACATCACGTTCTGATATTCGAATCGCGCCCGAAATCCGAACTCCGGCTTGATGTAACGCACACGCCGGATAATCTCCGGCAACGAAAATGAGCCGCCGTACCACAACAGATCCGTGCCGCCCATTCCGGTGCGATGCGTGAGCAGGTCCCGCATGGTCACGTTTTCGTCCGCCAGCGGATCGTACAAATGGAAAAACGGGATGTACTCGTCCACGCGATCGTCCCAATGCATCTTCCCTTCGTCCACCAGGATTCCCACCGCGCCCGCCGTAAACGCCTTCGTGCACGAGCCAATATCAAACAGTGTATCCGCCGTCACCGGCTGCCCCGTCGTGATGTCGCGCACGCCGAACCCTTTCACGTAGACCGGGTTGCCGTTTTGCACGATCCCCACTGCCAGCCCCGGCAGCTTCGCATCGCGCATCGCGGTCTGGATGTAGCTATCCAGCGCTTCCCATTGCGCGCCGGACTGTGCCTGCGCTGCCATGGCAATTCCCAGCAGCCACGCGACCACCAACACCACCCGCATCAGACGGTTTTTCATTGTCTCCCTCTCAAAAAAGCGGAACGCGCATCCTATCACACCCTTCGCTCCATGAAATCCTGCAGTGCGCCATCCAATTCGTTCTTCATGAACTTGCAAGTTTGCCGCGTCACTGCGCCCGAAGCTCGCACGAAAAAAAAACGGGCAGCGCCTTGCGGCCTGCCCGCTTCAGTTCACAGTTTGGTGGTGAAAAATTAGCTGCCCGGATTTGCAGCCGGAGCCGCGGCCGGTTTCGGCATGATCATTTTCACCGCGGTAACATGGATGGTGTCGCCATCCATCGTGCCAGAAACGCTCACATGGTGCCCGGCATGATCCGCCACAGCAGATTGTGGATCCAGTTGATACACCTTCTTGGTGTACGCATCGTAAAGAACGTATTTGTCGCCCGCGTCGACGCACTTTTTGACGCAAGCTGAGTCCGTTCTCGCTTTCGCGTTCATGGCGCACTTGCTGTCCGTCACCCACCCACGCCACGACTTAGTAGCACTTGGTGCAGCCTGCGGGGCTGCAAGACCCACACTGGCGGCAAACAAAAATGCAGCAGTACCCAACAGCGCGCGCTTCAACATATTTGCATCCTCCTCAGCTTAACCACTTTATGGCTCAATTGAGGGCCAATTTCGTTAATACTCTGTCACTTTCCTCCATTTTTGTCTATACGGCGCGCCCCGCGGGCCTGATCCCGCTCACCGTTGACAACGCCCCCTCCGCGTCATAGCCTCCCTCTGAAAATGCCTGTCCCGGCCAGCTCCGTACCGTTCAGTTATCGCCCCCATCCGCATCTCTACGAAATCAACACCTGGGCTTGGCTCGAAGAGCTCTCCGCAAAATACAGCCGCCGCATCGCCTTGCGTGACGTCCCAACTACCGAATGGGACGAAATCGCCCGCCTCGGCTTCGATTTCGTCTGGCTCATGGGCATCTGGGAACGCAGTCCTGTTGGCCGCCGATTTTTCCAGCTCGACCCTTCCAGTTTCTCTGGTTTCGACCAGGCCCTTCCCGGCTGGAAGCTTAGCCAAATCGTCGGCTCGCCTTATTCGGTCCGCCAATATCAGCCAGACCCGCGCATCGGCTCCTGGGCCGACCTCGACCACGCCCGCGAACATCTCCGCTCCCGCCGCATCGGCCTGATTCTCGATTTCGTCGCCAACCACACCGCGCCCGACCACCCCTGGGCATCCGCCCATCCTGAATATTTCATTCGCGGCGCACAGGAAGATTTTCGCCGCGATCCCTCCGCTTTCTTTTTGCAGGAAACCGCCGCCGAGCCCATCCTTTTCGCTCACGGCCGCGATCCTTACTTCCCCGCTTGGCGCGACGTCATCCAGCTCGATTATTTCGAGCCCGCCGCGCGCTCCGCGCTCATCGCCGAGCTCCGCGAAATCTCCCGTCACTGCGACGGCGTCCGCTGCGACATGGCCATGCTCGTTTTGAATGATATTTTCGCCCGCACTTGGAGCCCGCTCCTGGCCGGACGCAAAGCTCCGCCGCGCGAATTCTGGAGCGAAGCCATCGCCGCTCTGCCACACGAATTCGTTTGGCTCGCAGAAGTCTACTGGAACTGCGAAGCGCCCATTCAGGCCCTCGGTTTCCAGTTCACCTACGACAAGGGCCTTTACGATGCGCTGCGCGACGGCCAACCCGTCGAAGTTCACGCTCGCCTCGCCGCCGGCGTTGCCGCGCAAAGCCACGCCGCGCGCTTTCTCGAAAATCACGACGAAGCTCGCGCCGCCGCAACCTTCGGCGCCGCAAGGCTCGAAGCCTTCGCCACGCTGCTCGCCACGCTTCCCGGCATGCGCTTCTATCATTACGGCCAGCTCGACGGCCGCAAAATCCATCTGCCCATGCCTCTCGCTGTCGCTGCGCCGGAAAAACCGGACGCCGCCACGCGCAGCTTCTACGAACGCATCCTCCAGCTCTCGAATGATCCCGTTTTTCACTCCGGCCAGTGGCAACTGCTCGAGGTCAGCTCTGCGGGTGACGACACGTTCCGAAATCTCGCCGCCTATCAGTGGCTCTCAACCAACGCTCGCAAAATTATCGTTGTGAATCTCGGCGCGGGCGCCTCGCAGGGCCGCCTGCGCATCGCTGATGCCATTTCACCTGCGCTACAATACACGTTTCTCGACCAGCTGCACGACGTTCCCTACGCCCGTGCTGGCGCCGAACTCGTCGAGTCCGGCCTGTACATCCGCCTCGACCCCTTCCGCGCCCACCTCTTCGCCGTCACCCCGCTCTGATGTCGTTCTCCAAAGACCAAGTCGCTGCGCGATAATGACTCGTTTGAGTTTTCTTGACCTTGACAAAAGGAGTCAAAATTCCAGCTGATCCTTACCGTGCATGCTGCGCAATGTTTTTTTCCGTTACATTTGATAGAATCGCGCCTCGATCAACCAAGACGTAAGGCCCGCGGACGCGCATTTTCAGCAACCGTTGCCACGCTGAGAAAAACAAGCCCCGGAGAACAAAACATGACCAAAGTGTGCGATTCAGCCAACAGCTCCACTCGGCGGCAAATCATTTTTGGCGCCGCGGCCGCTTTCGGCGCACTGGCGCTGAAGCCATCGAATCTCAGCGCCGCTGTCGCCGATGAGCTCTCTCATGCTGCGGAATCCATCCACATGGAGCCCGTTTTCAACGCCAGCCCCGCGCGCATCTACGAAGCGCTCACTGTCACCGCACAGTTCGATAAAGTCTCCAAGCTCAGCGCCGCCATGAAGTCCGGCATGGCTCCGGCAACGAAGCCCACGCAAATCAGTCCTGTCGCAGGCGGCCCTTTTTCGCTCTTTGGCGGTTACATCACCGGCAGGAACATCGAACTCGTGCCCGCCAAGCGCATCGTCCAGGCTTGGCGTCCAGGCTCCTGGACTCCCGGGGTCTACTCCATCGTGAAATTCGAACTCGTCGCCCAGGACTCCGGCACCAAGATCATTTTCGACCACACGGGTTTTCCGCAGGGGACAGGAGAGCACCTCGCCGAAGGCTGGCACGACAATTACTGGAATCCCCTCGTCCTCTTCCTCGCCACGCCCGCGTAACTCGCGTCTCGCTCCGCGAGGCATGATTCTCAAGTAGTGGGGTCAGTTTGAATTTTCTGGATCGTGACACAAAGAGTCAAAATTCAAACTGACCCCTGCGGCCTTCTTTCGTTCTAGCAACTATTCACTCGCCACCAGCCACTCTCTTAGCCACTCGCACCATCGCCGCAATACTTTTCTCCACATCCTCATCCGTCGTCGACCAATTGCTCACGCTGATCCGCATCGCCGTGTGTCCCTGCCACACCGTCCCGCCGCACCAGCACGTCCCATCTTCTTGAATCGCTGCAATCGTCCGCTGCGTCTGCTTCGGCGTGCCAAACGACACCAGCACTTGATTCAGCACCACGTCATTCAGCACTTCATATCCCGCCGCCCGCAACCCCTCCGCGAATCGCCGCGCCTGCCGGCAATTGCGCTCAATCATCTCCGCGAAACCCTTCCGTCCTAGCGATAACAAAGCCGCATACACCGGCACCGCCCGCGCACGCCGAGATTCCTCCGGCACGAACTCGTGCGCATCGCGCTCGCTCCCCGTCGCCACAATATACGCCGCCGCCAGCGACATCGCGCTGCGGTGCGCCCCCTCATCCGCGCAGAACACCACTCCGCAGTCGTACGGAACATTGATCCACTTGTGCGCATCGCTTGCAATCGAATCCGCCTTCTCCACGCCGCGCACCAGCTCCGCCTTCTCCCGCGACGCCGCGGCCCACAAACCAAACGCACCGTCCACGTGCAGCCAAGCTCCACGCTCCTTCGTTAGTCCCGCAATCTCATCGATGGGATCGAACGCGCCCGTGTTCACGTTGCCCGCCTGCGCGCACACGATGCACGGCCCTTTGCCCGCGCGCAGCGCCGCGCCCAGCTCTTCCGCGCGCATCCGTCCTTGCCCGTCCGTAGGAATCTTCCGGACGCGATTCGCTCCGAGCCCCAGCAATCGCAGCGCCATGAA
>JASHQB010000332.1 GCA_030037775.1 Candidatus Acidiferrales bacterium | reverse complement strand
TCTGGGGCACGGCATACGTTGCGTCCACCGTTGTGCCATCGCCGCGCCGTGGAAATGGGCCGACGTCGCTCAGGCTCTTCAAATCGAAAAGCTGGTCGAGCGAATGCCGGAAGATCACCGTGTGCAATTTTCCCCAAGTTACCATCGACGAATCGGATGCCAGCGACTGGAATTTCGCGTAAGCCGCGTCGAGCGTCTCGCGAATGATTCTGTCGCGGGTCGCGGTGGGATCCTCGCCAAAGAAGTCCGTCGAGGGATGGCCAAGCAATCGCGCCAGGGTGTCTGGGCCCAGATAGATTGGGGCTTGCGGCGTGTTCGGTGCGATCTGTTTGAGCATCGCCCCGTACAGCTGCTGCAGCCAAAGCTCATAGAGCGCCGCCGCCGATGAATCCATTCGCAGGTCGCCATTCCACCCCGTGAGCAACTTCGCCGCCGGGCCGGTCGCCGCGGTGCTCGAGGCCAGCACCTGAATCAAACTCTGAGCGGGCAAGGACACTGTGTCGTTCTGCAGTGCGCCCATGCTCTCAACGCTGAGCAAGTGCTTCTGATCTCGCGCGCTGTCCAGCACCTGCTCAATTCGCGCGATGCGATCGGCGCTCCACACGAAGCCGACCTTGTACGGATAGTTCGCGGGGATTGTCTTGTTGTTCGCCGTCGCGATGAATTCGCGCTGCGGATTGAACTGCCGCGGCAATTGCGAAAACGGAACGAAGCCCGCCCATTCGAAGCCCGCCCAGCCCGGCGCCGGCAACAGGCCGTTTCCTTTCTTCCTCAGCGGAGTCAAGCCGGCGGATTGCTCGCCGATATTCCCGTTGCGGTCCGCGTAGACCAGATTTTCCGGCGGCGTCTTCCATCGCGCCATCGCGGCCAGGAATTCCTGCCAGTTATGCGCGCGGTCCACCGAAATTCCCGTAAGGTACGGCGCAGTCCCGGGCTCGGCCCCGACCCAATGGAGCGCGAGCGCGCGCTTGCCGTCCTGCCAAAGAACCGGCCCGTGGACCGTGAATTTGAGCTCCTTGCTCACATCCTTGCCGCTTTTCACGTGAAATATTTCTTGCTCCACGCGCATAGTAGCCCACCCGGTGGCCGTCCGGTATTCGTTTGCATTCCGTGGATTCAACTCCTCCAGAAAAAGGTCTTCCTGGTCGATGGGAAAAACGGTCAGGCCCCACGCGATATCCTGGTTGTGCCCGATGCTCACGCCGGGCAGCGCCGGCTCCGTGGCGCCGGCCACATCCCATCCCGGCGCGGTCAGATGAACGATATAGCGAAGCGATGGCAGTGCGATCGTACGGTGCGGGTCATTGGCAACCAGCGGTTTGCCGCTCTGCGTCATCTTCCCGGAAACCGTCCAGTTGTTGCTGCCCTCAAAATTCTCGGGAAACTCGATGCTCGAATCTGTGCCCACAAATCCGGAAATCAACGACGGCGAAAGTCCGCTCAGATCTTCTCCTGCGGGAACATCGAGTGTTGTCGGCGGATCAAAATCCTGCAAGGCCGCCGCTTTCTTGGGGCCCAGCAGAGAAACGAGTTGAGCGAAGACGAGTTCTTCCGGTGCGTTCCCCGTTACGCTCAAAGTGGCCATTCGCGTCAGGCAGTCTTCCGGCTTCCAATATTCCGGGTGGAACCCAGCCACCTGAAATTCGACCGGCAATCCCGGGCCGTTCGGGGCCATGCGCCGGCGAATATAGGCATTGATGCCACCAGTGAACGCAACCAGAATTTCGCGCGTATCCGGCGCATAGCTCTGATACTCGGCTTCCATCGAACCTCGATAGCGCAGAAGCCGCGCGGCGATGTCTCGTGGAAGCGCCGATGGTCCCAGCACTTCGGCCAGCCGCCCCTGGCCGGCGCGCTTCCACAGCTCCATCTGAAACAAACGATCCTGCGCCGCAACGAAGCCCTGCGCGAAAAAGAGGTCATGCTGATCACGCGCATAAATGTGCGGCACGCCCCAGCGGTCGCGAAGCACTTCCACGGCGTCTCGGAGCCCTGGGACTTGAAGCTTTCCTGATGTCGAGGACAGAGCCGCGCGGGCCTTTTGCGCGAACTGGCTGGCAATGGCCTTCGGTTCTTGAGCCGCCGCGCGAAGATGAGTCGGTTGGCAAAAAAACGACGCCGTGAAAACAATCACGAACCATCGGACCGTTGAGCGCATGGCCCGGGAGTATACAGCCATACGGCCGTGTGCGCGCCCGCGAATTGAATCCAGGCGAGCGTCAGCAGGGAAGCCTGCTCACCGAGCCAGGATTTCCTCGAAAAATGCCAGCGCGCGCGGATCGTGCGATTGCCCTAGCCAGAAGATCGCCTGTTTGCGCACCACGGGATTCTCGTTGGTCTTGGCGACTTGAATCAGCAGCGGCACCCCCTCGTCGCGGGGTAGCTGGCTGAGCCCGAAAACCGCGCGCTTCTTCACTTCGGTGTCCGGATCGTTCTCGATGGCCGCGGTTAGCGTCGCTTCCGCCTTCTGGCCTGCTTTCTGCGCAACCCAAAAAATCGCCTGCTCTCGCACGCGCGAGCTCTGATCATCCTTCGCCATGCGAATGATTTCATCGGTGGCCGCGGGATCATGGCTCACGAAAAGATCAAATGCGACCTTGGCGCGTAGTTCGTCGCTCGAATCTTCTCGCGCCAGTTTTTGCAGCTCTTCGTATCCTGAGTGCCCGCGCGCTGCTCCCATCCAAAACGCGGCACGCTCGCGGCGCTTTTCCGGTTGGCTCGCCGCAACGAAATTCTCTAGCGCTTTGTCTGCCGAAGGATCGCCAGTGAGCGCGATGGCCACCAAGGCCGAGTTCGCGACGTTGTCGCCTTCCGCATCCGTGCCCGATGTAACGAACTCTGTAAGCGCTGCCACGCTTTGGCTCGCGGAGACGCCCGTCAGCCAGACCACCGGCAATCCGCCGGCATCGAGCTGGCAATCCTCGGAAAAGGTGCGAATGCGCCCCACCATCCCGTGCTCAGCCCGCAGCATCACCACCAGTTGCCGCGGCCCTTCGAGCTTCACCGTGCCCGAGGTTTTCGATCCATCTGTACGAATCGATGTGCTGCCGTTCTGGTCCTCCAGTCGGCACGCGCCGCAAACGTTCATTTCATCGTCATTGTACGAGCCGCAGCACATTTGATGGTTGCCTTCGACCGCCGGCACGGAGTAGCCAACCCACGCCGGCTGCTCTTGGCTGCGAACGATATCTTTCAATTGCGCGGGAAAGTCTGCCGACGCAGCGCGCGTCTCCGTCTTGGCATTGATCAGTTGACTGACCAGCTGCGGCGCCTGCGCCCGCGCAGCTTGCAGAAAGGCCGCGAGAAACCCAATGGCAACCAACTTCGGTCCGAGCTCGCAGATTTTCATTGCGTTCTCCTACTTGTTCAAAATTTCGAGCAGGTAGTCCGTGGCCACCTTCGAGTGCATCAGGGAAAGTTTCTGCACCGCCTCTTTCTTCATTTCCGGATCGGTCTCTTTTCGGGCGATGTCCACGATGGCCTGCGCATTACCCTGAAGGAACAGCGCCTGCAGCACCGCCTTGCTTGTCGCCGGATCTTTCGCGCCGGCGTACATCGAGATCAATGTCGAGCCGGTGCGGTCGCTGCCGATGAGCCCCATATCGCGAATCGCCGCAAGTCGCAGGTCTTCGTCCTTCTCGCTCTTCGCCAACTGTTGCACATGATCCGCGTCACCGGCAATGAACATCGACTGCAGAATCGCCCGGCGCACTTCTTCCGGAGGCGTGGTTTGATAAAGCTTCCAAAGGTCGTCGCGCGCGCCGGAGACGCCCAACATCTGCACCGCCACGCGTTGCAAATCCGCGTCCTTCTCGCCCTGAGCCGCCGCGTACAACCGGTCGCGGGCCCCGGCGAGCATGAAGCTCTGCAGGATGGCGCGCTTGACTTCCTCGTCGTTCGACGAAGCATAGATCTGGCTCAGCGCGTCGACTCCTCGTGAGCCGCCGAACAGACCAAGGTACTTCACAGCCTTCGTCTGCAGCTCCGGATTGGAGTTTCCCTCCGCGATGCGGACCAGTATCTGGCCTGCCTCAGGCGTGCCCTTTTGTGCCAGAACAAATAGTGCCCGCTCCTTCAGACGCGGAGAACCTGTCCCGTTCAGCACCTTTTCCAATTCGGGCATTGCTTCCGGGGCGTCACTTTGCATCAGGGCATTGATCGCCAACAATTTCAACTCTTCGTCGCTTTCGGACTGCGGAGAAACGGGCTGGCCGGTTTCGTGGCGAACCTGAAGATCAAGCGCCTTCGCATCATTTTGCCAGCGGCTCTGCGGATACTTGTGCTCCAGATCAGCGATGCTTGCCAGCGCATCCTGCCGCCGGCCCAGTTTGTCCTCGCAGTATGCGCGCCAGTACAACGCCGCGTCGGCGTTCGAGCCGCCATCGCGAACGATTTCGTCGAACTGCTGTCGCGCTTCATCCCATCGCGAGTCATCGATGGCGTCGAGCCCCGCTTCGTATTTGTCTCGGGCGGCTTCACGCGCATCCTGCGCGTCCTCTCGCGCTTCGCGCGCGGCTCGTTGCGCCTCTCGCTGGTCTTGTGCGCTCTCGCGATCCGCCTGTGCAGCTTCTTGTTGTTGCTGCGGCAAAGCTGCCGCGCTGCTGCCGGCGTCGGCTGCACCGATCAGCGCCCTCCTCTCTGCGCTGGCCGCGGCGCCCGCGTCTTGTCTCGCCCGTGCGCTGGGCGACACCGCCGCAATCAGTGCTGCACTCAACAACGCGAATATCATTCGCTTCAT
>JASHQB010000331.1 GCA_030037775.1 Candidatus Acidiferrales bacterium | reverse complement strand
CGCCAATGTGTACGCTAGCGCCCGCAGGAGCACTCCGAAGTTTCCGCAGTACGCGCGCACCCGGCCGATCGACTTCGGCCGCTCGTAATCGAGCGCAAATCTGCCGTTCCGCTCGCTCACGACGGGGATCGGCAAAAACGGCTCCAAGATTTTCTTCACCGTCACGGGTCCGGCGCCCGGCCCACCGCCGCCATGGGGCGTCGAAAACGTCTTGTGCAGGTTCAAATGCATCACATCCACGCCGAAGTCACCGGGCCGGGTCACGCCGGCCAGGGCGTTCATATTTGCGCCATCCATATAGAGCAGCGCGCCGCGGGCGTGTAGGATTTCGGCGATCTCTGCGATGTTTTCTTCGTAGACGCCGATCGTGGAAGGATTCGTGATCATCAGCGCGGCCACTTCGTCGGTCACAAATTCACGGAAGTGCGCAATATCAATCTGGCCGCGCTCGTTCGACTTGATATTTTGCACTTCGTAGCCGGCGATAACCACCGATGCGGGATTCGTGCCGTGCGCCGAATCCGGTATCAGCACCTTCTTGCGCGGATTGCCTTTGCTTTCCAGATACGCGCGAATCAGCAGCAGTCCCGTCAGCTCGCCTTGCGCGCCGGCCACCGGCTCCAGTGAAGCTGCATCCATGCCGGTGATTTCCAGCAGGCACTTCTGCAAATCGTGAATGATGCGCAGGCATCCCTGCGAAACTTCGTCCGGCTGCAGCGGATGCTCGGTCGCGAGCCCCTCCAGACGCGCCACGAACTCATTCACGCGCGGGTTGTACTTCATCGTGCACGACCCCAGCGGATACATTCCCAAATCGATCGCGTAATTCCACGTCGAAAGCCGCGTGAAGTGGCGGATCACTTCAATCTCGCTCACTTCCGGAAACCCGTGAACGGCGTCGCGCGCGAATTCCGCCCCCAGCGCCTTCGCGGGGTCAATGGCAGGCACGTCCAGTGGCGGGAGCTCCATCCCGCGCTTTCCGCGCACGGACTTCTCGAAGATCAGCCCTTCATTCTGGCTGACGTGCCGGCCCGCTTTTTTGATTCCCGCCGCTTCCATTTCTTCCGTTTTGTCCTTCAGCTCCAACTCCGAATCTCCTCGTGCGTTTTAATTCGCTGCCAGAATCTTTCGCAGCGCCGCCGCAAACCGCTCAATCTCTGCGCGCGGCGTCGTCTCCGTGACGCACACCAGCCCTCGCCGCTCCTGCCCGGGATAATATTTCCCGAGCGCCAGCGGCCCCACGATCTTTTCCGCCAGCAGTTTTTCGTTGATCTGCCGCACCGGCCGCGAAAACTCCACCACAAATTCGTTGAATGTCGCCCCGGAAAAGGGAAGTGTCACGCCCGGAACGCGCTTCAGCTCCTCCTGCGCGAACCGCGCCTTTGACAAATTCTGCGCCGCTAGTTCGCGCAAGCCCTCTTTGCCGAGCAGGCACAGATGAATTGTTACTACGAGCGCGTAGAGCGCTTCGTTCGTGCAAATGTTCGACGTGGCTTTCTCGCGACGGATATGCTGCTCGCGCGTCGCCAGCGTCAGGCAAAACCCGCGCCGCCCTTCGCCGTCGAGGGCCTCGCCGGCTAAACGTCCCGGCATCTGTCGCACATTTTTCTCACGCGTGGCAATCACGCCCACAAACGGCCCGCCATAACTCGGCGGCACGCCAAAGCTCTGCGCTTCCAGAGCGACGATGTCCGCTTCTTCGGGCGGCTTCACAATTCCCAGCGACACCGGCTCCGTGACGCAATCGATCAGCAGCGCGCCCGCCGCGTGCGCCCGCTGCTCAAATGGCCCCAGCTTTTCCAGCACGCCGAAAAAGTTCGGCGACTGCACGACGATCGCCGCCGCTTCATCGAGCGCGCCGCCGCGAATCGTGCCTGCATCCGCTGCGCCATTCGCCGCAAAGCCAAATTCCTCCACTTCAATTCCCAAATGCTTCGCGTACGTAGCCAGTACTTGCCGATACTCCGGATGCACCGTGCTTGCCACGAGCACGCGATGCCGCCGGGTCAGCCGCTCTGCCATCAGCACTGCTTCGGTCAGGGCCGTCGAGCCGTCGTACATCGAAGCGTTCGCGACCTCTTGGCCCGTCAGCTGCGACATCAGCGTCTGAAACTCGAAAATCGCCTGCAGTGTGCCCTGCGAAATCTCCGCCTGATACGGCGTATAGGAAGTCAGGAACTCTCCGCGCTGCACGAGCGCGTCCGTGACCACGCTTTTCAAATGCTGATACACGCCCGCACCCAGAAACGATGTATACCCGCGCGAATTCTCGGCTGCCCGCGCCTTGAAATAATCGATGAGCTCCATTTCGGAGAGCGGCCCCGGCAATTTCAGCGCGTCGCGCAATCTATATTTTGCGGGAATCGTTTCGAACAGCGTTTCAATGGATTTCGCGCCGATGGCATCCAGCATTTCCCGGCGCTCGGATTGACTTTTCGGGAGGTAACGCATCAGGCCGTCTGTTCCTTCTCCTTCTCGGCGACGTATTCCGTGTACGCCTTCGCGTCCATCAGCTTCGACGCTTCACTCGCATCCGCTAATTTGATTTTTACCAGCCACGCTGACTTATGCGGGTCCTGATTGATCTTCTCCGGCGCCGTCGACAATTCCGTATTCACTTCCGCCACTTCGCCGCTCACCGGGCTGAACACTTCGCTCACCGCCTTCACCGATTCCACCGTGCCCAGCGTGTCGCCCGCCTTCACCCTTGTCCCAACTTTCGGCAGCTCAACGAACACCACGTCGCCCAGCGAGTGCTGCGCGTAGTCCGTGATGCCAATCGTCCCCGTCGCGCCGCTCACCTGCACCCACTCATGGTCCTTCGAATAGCGAAAATCCGCTGGATACATGGTGCACTCCTTCCTTGTGCCTGGAAATTATTTCGCGCGCTTATAAAACGGCACGCTGACAATCTTCGCCGCCGCGGTCTGCGCGCGTACCGCGACACCAATCTTCGTCCCCAACTTGTTCACCGCCGGCGGCACATACGCAAATCCGATATTCTTCTTCAAAAATGGCGCCGGTCCTCCGCTCGTCACGCTTCCAATCGCGCGCTCGCCTTGCAGCACAGCATAGCCATCCCGCGCAATCAGCTTCGACTCCATTTCAAATCCCGCCAGCGTCCGCGTCACGCCCGCGGCCTTTTGTTTCACCAGCGCCTCGCGCCCGAGAAATTCCCCTTTGTCTACTTTGCAGATCCACGCCAGATTCGCTTCCCACGGAGTCGTGGTGTCGTCAATCTCATGCCCGTAGAGCGACATTCCCGCTTCCAGCCGCAACGTGTTTCGCGCGCCCAGCCCGCAAGCCATCACGCCCAAATCCTGGCCGCTGTCCATCAAGTGGTCCCAAATCTTCTCCGCAAACTCCGGCGCAAAATAAATCTCAAATCCGTCCTCGCCCGTGTACCCTGTCCGCGCGATGATGCAATGCACTGCGTCCACTTCACCGCGAGTGAACCAATAATACTTGATCGCTTCGAGCGCCACGCCCGTAAATCGCTGCAGCAGCTCCAACGTGCGCGGCCCTTGAATCGCAATCTGCGCGTAACGCCCGCCGGCGTTCTCCACCTCTGCGCCGAACTTATTGTGCTCCGCGATGTGCACGTAGTCTTTGTCCTGGTTGCTGGCGTTCACGCACAGAAAATAATGCGTGTCCGAAAATTTGTGCACCAGCAGATCGTCGACAAACGTGCCCTTGGCCGTCATCAGTCCCGAATAGTGCGCCTGGCCCACGGCGAGCTTCGCCGCGTCGTTGCACGTCACGCGCTGCACCAAATCCAGCGCGCGCGGCCCGCGAATCTCGATCTCGCCCATGTGCGAGACGTCGAAAAGCCCCACGCGCGTGCGCACCGCTTCGTGCTCCGCCAGTATGCCCGTGTACTCCACGGGCATGTCCCAGCCGCCGAAGTCCACCATCTTCGCGCTCATGCTCCGGTGCTTCGCGTTCAGGGATGTCTTTCGCAATTCATCTTTTGCGGGAGTGCTCACGAAAATCTGGCTCGCTTCTTCGGAAATCGCTGCGTACAAAAAGCTCGTGCCTGCTCACACAAAATATTTTTGCAACGCGGCAAACAACTGAAACTAGCATGCGCTCGCAAGCGTGTCAATCAACCCCCGCTGTCTGCAGAACTTTACTTTCTGGCGCGCCTGGATTCAGGTAATATCGCCGTCGCGATTCGCATGAAACCGTGCTCCCGTCGCGATCTTCTCAGGCTCGGCAGTCTCGCGCCCGCCGCCGCGGTCTTCGCCTTTTCGGACGCCCAGTCCTCGGCGCCCCGTCTAAGCAATGTCGCCGAGGGCGGGAACGCTCCCTCCCCTCGCGAGCGCACGCTCCTCGACTCCGATTGGCGCTTTCACTTCGGCAACGCCGCCGACCCCGCCAAGGACTTCAACTTTGGCGGCAGCGCCTACGGCGATTACACCTTTGCGAAAACCGGCGAGATCTTCGCGCCCGCGCTTCCCGATTTCGACGACACCACCTGGGAGCGCATCGACCTCCCGCACGATTTCGTCGTCGCCCTCCCTTTCGTCAACGCGCCCGAGCTCAAAGATTTCGGCTTCAAGCCCGTCGGCCGCAATTTTCCCGAAACCAGCATCGGCTGGTATCGCCGCGTCTTCGAAATTCCGCAAATCGATTCCGGCCGCCGCATCGCTCTCGAATTCGACGGCGTTTTTCGCAACGCCATGGCCGTTCTCAACGGGATCTATCTCGGCCGCAATCTCAGCGGCTACGCTCCGTTCCGCTTCGACATCACTGACTTTGTGCGCTACGGCGAAAAGAACATTCTCGTCGTCCGCGTCGACGCCACCGAGCACGAAGGCTGGTTCTACGAAGGCGGAGGAATCTACCGCCACGTTTGGCTCACGAGAACGGAGCCGCTTCACGTCGCCCACCAAGGCGTTTACGTCACTTCAAAGCTTCTCCAGAATTTTGCGGAACTTTCTGTCGTCACTGAAATCGCCAACGACGCAGAGACCACCACGCGTTTTCGCGTCGCCCAAACCGTCTTCGACGCGTTCGGAAAACAAATCGCCGCTGCCGAATCCGACGCCGTGTCCCTTTCTTCCTGGGCCACGGCGAAAATCCCGCAAAACATTCGCATCGACAACCCTTCGCTCTGGTCAATCGAAAATCCGAACCTCTACAGCATCGTCACCACGGTCGAAAGCGACGGCGTTATTGCCGATCGTGTCGAAACGATTTTCGGCATTCGCTCGATTCGCTTCGACGCGGACCGCGGCTTCTTTCTGAACAATCAGCGCGTCGAAATCAAAGGCATGTGCAATCATCAGGACCACGCCGGCGTCGGCTCCGCGCTTCCCGACCGCCTGCAATATTTCCGCATCGCACGCCTCAAAGAAATGGGCGTCAATGCCTATCGCACTTCGCACAATCCGCCCACCCCTGCGCTTCTGGACGCCTGCGACCGCCTCGGCATGCTCGTCATGGACGAGACCCGCATGTTCTCTGCCAGCAACGAAGGCTTGAGCCAGCTCGAACGCATGGTGCGCCGCGACCGCAATCACCCCAGTGTTTTCTTGTGGTCCATCGGGAACGAAGAGCCACTGCAAGGCACGCCCACCGGCGAGCACATCGCGGAGACGATGCAACGTTTCGTCCACACGCTCGATCCATCTCGCCCGGTCACCCTGGCGATGAACAGTCATCGTGGTCAGGGCGCCTCTCTCGTCCTCGATATGCAAGGTGTCAATTATTTCCACAACGGCGACGTGGACAAATTTCATTCTGCCTTTCCGCAAAAGCCCGTCATCGGCACCGAGGAGGCCAGCGCCGTCAGTACGCGTGGAATTTATGCCAACGATCCCGCGCGCGGTTACCTGTCCGCGTACGATGTGAACACGCCGGGCGGCTACGCTTCTACGGCCGAACAGTGGTGGAATTTTTATTCCGCGCGCCCCTTCGTAGCGGGGGCTTTCGTTTGGACCGGCTTCGATTACCGTGGTGAGCCTTCGCCTTACCAATGGCCGTGCATCAGTTCGCATTTCGGCGTGATGGACACGTGCGGCTTTCCCAAGGACACGTACTTCTATTATCAGGCGCAATGGAGCGGCAAGCCTGTTTTGCATTTGTTTCCGCACTGGAATTGGCCGGGCAGGGAAGGCCAGCCGATTACCGTTTGGGTCTACAGCAATTGCGATGAAGTGGATTTATTTTTGAACGGGAAGTACTTGGGCAGAAAATCCATGCCGCCGCGCGGCCATCTCGAATGGCAAGTGAATTACGCGCCCGGTACGTTGCTCGCGCGCGGCTACAAGAATGGGCTCATTGCGGTCACGGCCGCGGAAGACAAGCGCGAAACCACCGGCGCGCCGGCGCTCATCAAACTGGTTCCTGACCGCGCTTCGATCGCCGCCGGCGCGCAGGACGTCTCCGTCATCACCGTCTCTGTTCTCGATTCGCAGAATCGCGTCGTGCCGGTTGCCGGCAACGAAATCACTTTCGAAACATACGGCCCGGGAAAAATAATCGGCGTCGGAAATGGCGATCCATCGAGCCACGATGCGGACAAGCCGCCTGCTGAACTTTACGATTCCCACGGCGTGCCGATGTTCGGGTCCGTTTCCGGTGCGTCCGGCCGGAGCGCGGCTGCCTCCATCAATGCGGCGCAGATTCTCACCACTCGCAAGGTCTTCAACGGCCTCGCGCAGTTGATCGTCCAATCGCTACCGCAGCCCGGTGCCATCGGTATCACCGCTCGTTCCCCCGGCCTGTCTCCCGTCACGATCACCATTCGCTCCTCGTCCCCGGTCGCGTAGATCTCGGCGCCTGCCTGATTCCGCGCTGGTACAACCTTCTCAGAAATCCGGGCCTTTGTAATCTGCCATCTTGCGCGTGTCAAACGTGTTGCGAAGGTCGAGACCTTTCACTTTGCAGACAAATTCCAGATTTTTCTCCTGTGCCGATGCTACGTCCGAGCCGCTGCCGGTATTCCTGGGAAAGGAAAATACGATGCTGTTGGTCCTGCCGTTGGGGCTCTTGTTCATTCGAACGGAGGCAGGGGCCACCTTTTGCTTCGATTGTTTCCCTTCGAGAGAAGACGCGGATTGCAACTGCTGCTCGCTCAGATTTTGAAACGGAGTCATGTCCTGGCCGAAAACGATGATTTCATAATTATTAACCGGCTCGGCCAGGAGCTTCGCTCCTTCTGCCTCGGATATTCTGCCGTTGAGGACGGCTTCACGCTCGAGCGCTTCGCGCATCACGCGCGAAGAGTACCAGCGGATATAAAACGACGCCTTCGGTGGTGCGGCCGCGGCGCCGATGGAACCGGTCGAGCTCATGCTTGCGTCCGGTGGCGAAGTGTCGGGCATCCCGCCTTTTGATGTCGCCATATGCTCGTGGAGTCCGGGCGCTTGGTCGCTCTCAGGCATTTCAGATTGACCGCCGGACGCTGCATCGGGTTTCCAGTTCACATCCACAACCACCTTTTTGGCCCACGGGGAATTGCCGAGAATGACTGCGAGGTCGGCCTTGTCCCACTGCTGGTAGGGCTTTTCCTTCCAAGGCTCGTTTGACGCCCAGGCCAAGCCGGCCAGGATCAGAAACGCGACGCCGGTTAGAATTTTCCTGCGCATCGCAGCCTCTCTTTCGTGGAGTTGCTGAGTCAAGCTACCTTTGGCGTAACAAGGATGTCAATAAATAGAATGGTTTAATCGAAATAAGATATGTGGACAAGTGCCGCGTAAATATCGACTAATCCCCGCAAAATGCTTTCCCGTCACTCGCCGCTGGTCGTTTGTAACTCGCCATGAGTCACTAGTCACTTGGCTGCTTCGAGGAAGAAAGGTCCGCTGTCATCGGGGCACGCCCCCACTGAAAGCCACTTGCCGCAGGCACAGCCTTGCCCTAATATTTATTTAGAAGGGGCGGTTTGGTTTCGAGCTCTTGGGAGGAATTTGGATGCCCGGCCCGGTTGTCTGCGTTCAATGCGATAAGGAAGAGCGCCACTGCGACTGCGAGAAGTACTGCACCTATTGCCAGTCGCAACACGGCATCCGTCTTTGCGAGGACGGACTCTACTATTGCCCCGATTGCCGCGACGCTTGCGAGATTCACGCAGTGGAGAAGCATGAGCGCTGAATCTCGACAAACGGAATTGAAGTTCACCTCGGACTGCCGCGTGCGCGCGGGCGCACGCGCGGCGCTTGAACATGTCGGCGAGCGCCACGGCCTCACCAAGGAAGAATGCGGGGAACTCGCCGCTGCCGTGGAAAAAGAGTGCGCCAAGACCCTCGAAATTCAAAAGGAACCGTGTTGCGACGTCAAGATTGACGAGCGCGAAGACCGCATCGAGGTGACCATCGGTCCCGCGCGAGAGTCAGCCCTGCCTGCGTCGCAATTGCACGGCGGTGCCGCGGCTAGCGTTACTCCAATCAAGTCTGCTGCCG
>JASHQB010000330.1 GCA_030037775.1 Candidatus Acidiferrales bacterium | reverse complement strand
TCGGCCCGCAGCAGCTGAGATTTCCACAGAAAGAGTTCAGTTTTCCACAGGCCCCCTTTTTTGCCTCGAAATCAATAGGGCCACTTCCGGCCCTTGCGACCGGCTCAAAAGGGCCAATGCTGGCTCCAGATGAACCCGCGGCAGCGCCGCAAGTGGTTGCAAATCAAGCCCCTTCCAGCTCCACGTCCGTGACGCATAGAGAGAATAAACCTGAGAGACAAAAAACCGTATCGCGCCCCATTCGCCCTTGCCCTATTCCCTACGGGCCAGACCGAAGAACCCCCCGTGAAATGGAGGTACGCGCCGAACTGCGCGTCGGCGCCGGCCCGGAGATTCATCGCGAATGACAGGAGTGCGTCGTCCTCCCGGCGCCTCTACCGCCCGCTAACAGGGTGAAACCGAAACGCACCAGCGAACACGCGAGCAGCACGGAGGCGAATATGGGGGCGCGCGGCATCCTGAAATACGAACTGGGGCACGGCGCAGAGCCGCGCCCGGGTTGGCGGCTGGCTTGGTACGAGCCGCGCCGGCGCGTCGGCGTCTTCTTCCCTGCGCCCCTGCACCTGCTGGCGCGGGCCATTCGCGAACTGAAATGGCGCGTCGGCGTGGCCTGGCGCGCGCCTACGCGCGAGCGGCACGAGGTCTTCGACCTGCAGCGCGTCCAGCGCGAGCAGCAAAAGCTCGCCGCCGAGTTCGCCCGCGGCTACCTTCGCGGCTGGGCCGAGTGCATCGACGCATGGGCCGAGGCCGTCGAAACCGCCTCGCGCGAAGGCTGGCACCATTGACGCTCCGTCGATGTCACGTCGACAACGCCTGCGCGCCCTTGGCGAACCACAAACATCCGCGCCGCATTCGCATCAGGGCCGCGGCGCAGACACACACAGCAACGCAAGCGCATCGTCGTAACTTCAGCCGGGGGAGGGAACGATGAAGCCGCGGGAAATTTTCGAAGTGTGTCACGCGCGGTACAAAGGCCTGCGCGCGTATCTAGGCGGGCATATGGCGGCGATCGATCTGGAGTCGCCTTCGGACGGCTATCACTGGCGTCCCGACCGCGCCCGCGCCGAAGAATTCGTCGCGGATTTCCAGATGATCGCCGAGCGCACCCTGCGCCGTCCCGAGTGGCGCGGCAGGCAAAAGCTATTCCGCGTTTATTTCGTGCGCGGCTTCGAATACCGGCGCGCCATCGTGCTCTGCGGGATCTCTGCCGGAACGTTCGATTATTGGGTCGACGAAGTGAAAAAAGCCTGCGGCCGCGCATTCTCCCGCGCCGGCCTTTACCCTCCCCACGATTACTTTCGCAAGCGCGACATCGCCCGCCCCAAAACGCCCGAAGATGAGCGCGAGAACGCCGCAGCGCTTGCGCCCGCGCATCGCGCAAGAGTAAGCTCCCCGCCACGCCGGGAATTCTCGCCGCGCGCGGAGCGTTCGATGGCCGACATCCTCCAGGAGTTCACCATCAAGGCGCCGCCGGCGCGCGTCTTCGAAATCATGGCCACGCCGCAGGGACTCGATCGCTGGTGGACAAAATCTTCCACTGGCGAGGCGACGCCAAACGCCGAATTCACGCTCGACTTCGGCCCGGGCTACCAATGGAAGGGAAAAGTCACGCGCTGCGTCCCGGGCTCAGCCTTTGAGCTGACCATCACCGAAGCGCATCCCGATTGGTTGGGCACTCGCGTGGGTTGCGATATCGAGCCCGACGGCGCCAGCGCCACGCGCGTGCGCTTCTATCACAAGGGTTGGCCTGCAGAGAGCGACCACTGGCGCGTTTCCTGCTACTGCTGGGCGATGTATCTACGCCTCGCGCGCCGCTATCTGGAGCACGGCGAATTCGTGCCCTACGAGCAGCGCCTCGAAGTCTAGCTATTCTTAAAGATAACGCATCGAACGGCGGGGCACGCCGAAGATCAAGTACCGTGTTCGTACGGTTCACGGTCGCTTCAGTGTTTCCGCCAGATAAGAAAGGCCGGCGCGAACATAGCCGGCCGCGATTTCCTTTCCTCGGCGGTTTCCTCCTGGTGTACACTCCGCGCCAATCCGTACTCGGAACTCGAACTCAGCTCAAGATCGGAGATCAGATGAACAGAAAAATCTTCAGCCAGATGTTTCTCTGCGCCGCCGCCCTTTTGTTCGTGGCCGTCGGAGTGTCCCATGCGGCCATGGGCGCCGCGTTCATGGGCACCTGGCAGTTCAACGAGGCCAAGTCAAAGGTGCCCGCCGGAGGCGAGAAGAATTCGACGGTCGTCTACACGATGTCCGGGGGCAGCATCACCTGCACCGTCGACGGCACCGACGCCACCGGCCAGCCGCTGCATAGCGTGTGGACCGGGAAATTCGACGGCAAGGATTATCCCGTCACCGGCGATCCCGCCAGCGACATGCGCTCCTACCGGATGATCAACTCGCACACCGTCGCCGCGACGGAGAGCAAGGGCGGCAAAGTGATCGGCCGTGTGCGCATCGTCGTCTCCGCGGACGGCAAGACGCGCACGGTCACTTCCCACACGACCGACGCCAAGGGCATGAGCGTGGTCAGCGTCGCGGTCTACGACAAACAGTAGCGGCGCGCAAATACAGCGCGGAAATAAAAAGGGCGGCGCGAAGGCCGCCCTTTTTGCCGTGCAACGCGCTCAACCGCCGCGCGCTGCTCTGCGAAAACCCCGCTCTCCGAACCTCACGCCGCAGCTCTAGTGCTCGTGGCTATGGCGCCACTTCCAGTATTCCGTCTGTTCGTCCTGGTTGCGATTCTTGAAATCCACGTGTCGCCGGTGCGTTTCCGTTTCCCACTGATTGTAGTAGACCACCTCATCGTGGTTCCAGTAGTGGTAATCGTGATAGTAGGGGTCGTAGTAGCGGACGCGAGCGGCGCATCCGGCAGTCATCAGGAGCCCGAGAAATGCAGCACTAAGACAAATGGAGCAAAGGTACTTGTAGATTTTGCGCATGTCGTTCGTCATCCTATCCGGGCCGGGCGGCCATCACACGTGTAGTTTCCCCGAAGCGGCGCAATCCCGCCATCAGGCTTACACGTTAGCATCCGTCAGGTATAACCCGACGCGCGCAGCTTGGTTGCGCGCCTTTTTTCTCTTTCGTCTGGCCGGCCGCGCCTGCCTGGTTTGACTTTCCCTCGCGCTGTAAATAAAATCGTGTATGTCCAGCAGATTTCCTACGCAGAGTTACGCAAGACCGCAGCAAATATAGCAACGACATAAACGATACCCAGTAGGAGATACGGCGCAACCCTATGAGAAGAAGCCTACCCCGGACAGCGCCGAAACGGAAGCGGAAGAACCGCCACGCCGAGGGCGTGGCCGCTCGCAACAGCTCTCCGCCTCCCGAAAAAAACTCAGCGAAGAATACTTCGCAATCCGCCCCACCGCCGCACCACCGCGCCATCGCCGCTTGGCTGAATTCTGCCGGTAGTGCGCGCGCCCTGATGGATTTGGCCCACGATGCCATCATCATCCGCGATCCCGCAAGCCGCGTGGAATCGTGGAACGGCAGCGCCGCTCGTCTGTATGGCTGGACTGCCAAGGAGGCTGCGGGGCAAATCACCCACACGCTGCTCGACACGGTATTCCCGGCCGGCCAGGAAGCCGCGGACGAAGCGCTCTTTCGCGATGGCCACTGGGAAGGCCGGTTGCAGCACCGCTGCAAGGACGGCAGGCGAATCGTGGTGGAAAGCAAGCAATCGCTCCTGCGCGACCCGAATGGCGAGCCCCTGCTCATCAAGGAAATCAATCGCGACGTCACCCAGCAGCGCCGCCAGCTCAACTATTTGCGCTTGCTCAGCGAAGTGAGCTCGTGGGTGAACGAAGCGGCCACCGTCGAGGACGCGTTGCGCTCCTCGCTCGCGTCCATCTGCAACCACAGCAACTGGTGCGCGGCCTGCGCCTGCACGGTCACTCGCGAAAAAGAGAATGGCGAAGTCCGCAGGGCCTTCGTCTGGTTCGTGACCGACGAAAAGCGTTTCGGCGCTCTTCGCGGCGCGATGGACGCCGCGCCGCCGTTCCGCAACGCGAAAAGCCTGGCCGCGCGCGTTTTCGGCAAAGGCGAGCCCGTTTGGATCGGTGACCTCCGTAAGGACGCGTACTTCGCGTCGCTGCTCGAGGCGACCCGCGCGCCGCTGCATTCCGCCTACGGTTTTCCCGTTGTCCTGGGGCCGAAGGTCGGCATCGCCATCATCCTTTTTTCCGAACTTCCTGTCGAAATCGACGAATCTCTCGCCGACACCATGAGCGGTGTGGGCCGGCATCTCGGACGCCTCTTCGAGCGTTTGCGCGCCCAAGATACTCAGCGCGCCCTGGCCATTTCCGTGATGCGCGCTCAGGACGACGAGCGCCGCCGCGTCGCCCGCGAACTTCACGACAGCACCGGCCAATATCTCGCGGCTCTGGCCTTGGCCGTCGACGCCGCCCGTACCAATG
>JASHQB010000329.1 GCA_030037775.1 Candidatus Acidiferrales bacterium | reverse complement strand
CGCGGCGAGATATTTTTCCGGCGCGTCTGTGAACTTTTTCGCGCAACCTTCGCAGCAGAAATAATAGATTCTTCGCAGGTGTTCACGCGTGGCCTTAGCGCGAGCGGCGTCAACGCGCATGCCACAGACGGGATCGGTTGCCAGCTGCGATTGGTCGGCAGCGATTCCGGGCCCGAGAGAATGTTCCGTACTCATTTCTTTGGCTTCAACTGAAAGTGCAGGTAAACGTTGACGCCGAAGGGATGTGCACCATAGAACGGTACGATGGCCTCAGGGAGCGTGTACGTGGAGAAATTCGCGCCGATGCCCGTTTCAAGGGGCGCCCAAAGAGGGAAATAGCGCGTGTAGCCCAGCGTGTAGGCGCCGATGCGAAACGTAATCGTGCCGACGGTATTCAGGAGTTGCTGTTCGATGGCCGGCTGCGCGGCAAATAAGTCGTCCTTGGCGACCGATTCCCAGCGGCCAGTGAGGAAATTGTTCTTGCGCAGCGGAGCTACAGACTCGATCAGAAATGCATTTGTGCCAGTGCCGGTGGCCGTTTCGTGATTTCTGCCAAAGATGAAACTTGTGGACCAATCGGCATGAGCGAGCGGGCGTGAGTACTCGACGGAGGCGGTGCTGCGCACAATGTCGCCTGGCTCAAGCGCTTCGGGGTGCGTGAGTCTGCCTACAGAGACTTGCGCACTCCAATCCGACGTAGGGAAAACAGACAACCGCGTTGACCACGAATCCATGGCTCCCGCGCCGATGTTCCAACGATTCTCGTTCGGTTCTCGGCCGTGAAAACCGCTCGTTTCCAAGCGCACGATTTTGTACTTGAGGCCAATCGTCGTGACTTCGTAGGAGATGTGTGTTGAGTCCTCCCAGTGATGTCCGATCGGCGCTTGCGGGAGTTCGGCGGCGGACGCGCGATGCGGATAGGCGACCGGGCCAAGCGCGGGATCGCCGACGGGCGCGAAGTACGCTTCGAGAATCGTGTTTTCGCCAATCGGCCGCACGTAATGCAAACCGACGCCCATTACGAGATTGTGCGGATGCTGTCCGTCTTCGATGGGCTTGCCGAAGGCAGTCTCGCCCGTCTGAAACAGAAGCGGGTATTCCCGGTCCGTGATTGTGGCGGGCTCGAGGCTGAGCATCAGGTCGAAAAGAAAAGCGCCGCGGCCGGCGGCGTGTTCCGCCCAGCCCATGAAGACATTCGTGGAGTAAAGTTTGTCGTGGCCGCGTGGGCCGGTTTGCTGCGTGTCGGTGACGAATGCGTCGGCCATGAAGTTCAAATTCCAGTTGGCTCGCATCACCATGCGCATGGGCATGGGCGCCGACGCGGGATTCATGCTCGTCCCGGAGACTTCTTGCATCAGCAATTCCGCCGCGGGCGGCAGAGGTGTGTTCATCGCCATGCCGGGCATCGAGGTGTTCTGTGCGGCGGTCATCGTGTGCATTCCGCCTGGGCTTCGCGAGGCGATTCGCATTCGCGCCGTTAAATTGGCGGCGCAGACAATCGCGCACCGCTCGGGACTCATCGCATTCGATGGGCAACTGCGTTCCGCGGATGCAAGTGGAGCGAGCAAGAGGCACAGTGCGACAACAGCGGGTGTATGCATGCATATTTGAGCGAGGATCTGGCTGCGACAGGTGGCGCGCCGCGATTTCGTCCTCGGTGGCATGAGACTTAATTCCTTGCTAGCAGGGATTCGAGGTAAGCGGTCATTTGCGGGCTGGTCCAGTCCTGCTCGCCGACGATCTTGCGCGCGATGCGCCCTCGCCGGTCGACGATGTAAGTCTCCGGATACATGCTCGTGCCGTAGTCCAGCCCGATCTGCGAAAGGCGCCCTTGCTCGACAGGATCGCGATATGTCGGAAAAATCACGCCATGCTCCCGCAAGAACTGATCGTACGCACCCGTGTCCGTGTCCGCGCTGACGCCCAGGACCATTCCGCCGCGTGGCGCAATCCACGTTTGCAATCGATTCAGCGATGGCGTTTCGTCAACGCACGGCGGGCACCACGAGGCCCAGAAATTCAGAATAACGACTTTGCCTCGCAGATCGGAGAGGGATGCTTCTTTTCCGCCGATCTGAAACGAAAAAGACTTTGCCACCGTGCCTGCAGGACTGGCTTGGCCCTCTTTGTAAGAGGGGCTAGCGAACAGGATCAGTAGTCCGGCAACAGCTCCGAGCGTGACTCCGGTGAAGAGTTTCCGTTTCATGTCCGGCGACTAGCGTTTCTCCTCTATGATATATTTTTCAGCAGCGCACGGCTATCCGATTTGCAAACTTCTCCGCCAATCTCCATGCAACCGATCTCAGCCATTGTTCCCGCACGCGATGAAGAAGAAAACATCGAAGCAGCCGTGCGAAGCCTCGCGGTGCAGCCGGAGGTCGCGGAAATCATCGTGGTAGACGATCAGTCCACGGACCACACGGCTGAAGTTGTGGCTCGTTTGGCCGCAGAAATTCCGCGGCTAAGCATCTCGCAAACAGGCAAACTGCCTCAGGGCTGGGTCGGCAAGAATCACGCGCTATGGATCGGCGCGCACGCTACGAAATGTGATTGGCTTTTGTTTATGGATGCCGATACTGTGCTGCTTCCGGGGGCAGCGCGGCGCGCTATGGAAGATGCGCGGCGCTTCGATGCTGCACTGGTTTCCTATTCGCCGGAGCAGCTCACGCGAAGTGTTCTAGAGCACGCGCTGATTCCGCTCATTTATTGCCGCTTGGCGCGGAAATTCCGTTTTGCGGCGGTGAACGATGCTTCGCTGCCGGACGCCGCGGCGAACGGGCAGTTCGTCTTGATTCGCCGTGAAGCGTACCAGAAGGCTGGCGGCCATCGCGCCATTTCGCGAGAGGTGCTGGAAGACGTGGCGCTGGCGCGGCGCGTGAAGCAGGCCGGATTCGGCTTGCATTTCGCGCCGGGCGAGGGGATTGCCCGCACGCGAATGTATCGCAGCTTTGGCGCGATGTGGCAGGGCTGGACGAAGAATCTCTATGCGCTGCTCGGCGGAACCTTTGCAAGCGCCATGCGCGAGCTTGCAGTGACGTTTCCATGCTTGTTCGTGATTTTGTTTCTCATCGCAATTTTCGGTCGCGGAGACGCCGGTTGGTGGTTTTTAGGCGCGGCCGCCGTTGCGCTGGCGATAGACCACGCCTGGTACGCGCGGGAATTGCGCGCGAATCGTTATTCCGCCCGATTCATCATATATTATGGGTTAGCCGCACTTTTGTATGCCGCCGCGGTTCTGGCTTCTGCTTGGAAGTATCGGCGCGGTAAGATCACATGGAAAGGCAGAGAGTATCCGGCCAGCGAGCGATGATTCGCCCATGATTAAACTGACAAGAAAACTCGAGTTCTCTGCAGCGCACTTCTATCACAATCCGAAGTTTTCCGCGGAAGAGAATCGCCGGATTTTTGGGAAGTGCAATAACCCGCATGGGCACGGGCACAATTATGTTCTGGAGGTCACTGTGGCCGGCGAGCCCGATCCGGAAACGGGAATGATCCTCGACCTGAACGAATTGAAAGAGATTCTGGAACGCGAAGTCATGGTGCGGTTCGATCACCGGCACCTGAATCGCGATGTGCCGGAATTGGCGGACAAAATCCCGACGTGTGAGGAGATCGCGGCAGTGCTGTGGCGAATCTTGGAGTCAAGAATCGATCCAAAAATCAGGGACGGGCGCCTGGACCATATTCGTTTGTATGAGTCGCCGGATCTGTTCGTCGATTGCGCGAGGAACGGCCGATGAAGCTCTCCCTTACGCGGCGCTATATGTTTCCGGCGTCGCATCGGTTGTTTCGTTCGGATTGGAGCGAGGAGGTGAACCGTCGAATCTTCGGCAAATGCGCGAATCCGCACGGGCATGGGCACAATTATGCTGTGGAGATCACCGTGACCGGGGCGGTTGATCCGGCGACGGGAATGATCGTGAACTTGGCGGAGCTCGATGCGTTTGTCCAGGCGCGGGTACTGGATGAATTTGACCATGCGAATCTGAACGAGCAGGTACCGGAATTTCGCGACTGCATTCCGACCACGGAGAATCTGTGCCGTGTGATTTTCGAGCGACTGAGAGGACTAGAACGCGGGCGAATCGAGCGCGTGCGCATCGAAGAGACGGCGAAAAACAGCTTCGAGTATGTGGCCGAGCGCGCGCCGGCACGCGAATCTGCCCCGTATGAGTTTCAGGAGGAGCACACCTAAGATGAGCGAAGCCACAGGAACGAAAACAATACGACTAGCCGAGCCAGAGGGCGCGGCAACAGAGAGTATTGCGGACCTGATCCGGCGTATGATCGTTCTGCTCGGCGAAGACCCCGGCCGCGAAGGGTTGCGGCGCACACCCGAGCGATTTGAGAAGGCGCTGCGATTTCTGACCAGCGGCTACCGGCAGGACCCGGAAACGATTTTGAACGGGGCTACTTTCAGCGTCTGCTATGACGAAATGGTCGTGGTCAAGGACATCGAACTTTACAGCCTCTGCGAGCATCATCTCCTGCCGTTCTTTGGTCGGTGCCATGTCGCCTATATTCCTTCAAAAAAAGTAATCGGATTAAGCAAGGTTGCGCGCCTGGTGAATATGTACGCGCGTCGCCTGCAAATTCAGGAACGCCTCACCAATCAAATCGCGAAAGCCATCGAGCAGAAGCTGAATCCTGAAGGGGTCGGGGTCATCATCGAAGCCCGGCATCTTTGCATGGTGATGCGCGGCGTGGAAAAGCAGCAGTCTTCCGCCGTGACCAGCGCGATGCTCGGCGCGTTTCGCGAGAACAAACAGACACGCGACGAGTTCCTCGCGTTGGTGCGTGGCAAAAACGATTGACGAGCGTTTTGGTCCTGACGTGAGTTGTTCGGGGGAAGTGTGCTTCTCAGGAACATCCCCAGAGACGGCCCTTTCTGAAAAAATCTCCTATTGCCTCGGCGGGACTCTGTGCTACGATTTTTAGGACACGGAAGAGACAAGCATAGAGCAGGGTGTGACGATTCAGGAGGGAATGGGTTGAGCGAGGCCAAACTAGGCGTTATCGAGCAATTCCGCCGCGCCGAGAAAGATACCGGTTCTCCGGAAGTGCAGATCGCATTACTCAGCGAACGCATCAACTATTTGACCACTCACCTCAAAGCCCATGTTAAAGATCATTCATCGCGGCGAGGCCTCATCATGATGGTGAACCGCCGCCGCAGGCTTTTGGAGTACCTGAACCGACGCGACCCGGATCGGTATCGCGAGATTGTCGACAGACTTAGTTTGCGCAAGTAATACGGCTTTTCAGCCTAGCCGTTGCAAGCCCGCCTGGAAAATACCCTACGCGTCGAATTGCTTCGCGGGGCTCGGTGGGCATTTGTGTGCGCAAACTCATCGAGCCTGGCAATAGGTTCAAGCGAAGTGTTTGCTCGCCATGCGCTGTTTCTTCCCAAGAAAAAGTTGTGGGGAGGTCCCCGCATAAACGTAAAGCGTCCGGGACTGCCGGACTGCAAAGGATGAATGTGAATGGCACATCAAACGAGTATTGAAATTGGCGGACGCCAGATGAGCTTTGAGACGGGCAAGATGGCCCGGCAGGCCAATGGCGCGGTGGTTCTTCGTTACGGAGACACGGTGGTGCTCTCGACCGCCTGCATGGACAACAAAGCCACGGAAAAGGATTTTCTTCCGCTGACGGTGGATTATCGGGAGTACACGTATTCCGCTGGAAAAATTCCTGGCGGGTTTTTCAAAAGAGAAGGGCGCCCGACGGAACGCGAGATCCTGGTTTCGCGACTAATCGACCGGCCGCTGCGCCCCCTGTTTCCAGAGGGCTGGTCCACGGAAACGCAGATCGTCAGCATGGTGCTCTCCGCAGACAGCGAGAACGATCCCGATGTTTTGGGTGTGACGGCGGCCTCGGCAGCGCTCTATTGCTCGAATATTCCGTTCGATAAGCCCATAGCGGCTGTGCGCGTTGGCTTGCTCGAAGGGCGGTTGGTTGTGAATCCAACGGTGGCCGAACAGAAGACCAGCCTGCTGAACATCGTGGTCGCCGGTTCGGAGCAAGCGATCGTGATGGTGGAAGCGGGCGCGCTGGAAGTTTCTGAAGAGACGGTCACGGACGCTTTGGCCTTTGGCCACGAACAGATCAAGAAAATCATCGGGGCAATTCGCGCGTTGCACGCCGCGGTCAATCCGAAAAAAGCGGCCGTCACTCCCCCGGCATCTGACGAGGCGCTGGCCAAGAAGATCGAATCGAAATACGGCGAGCGCCTCCACGATGCGCTCGACACCGCGAAGTACGAGAAACTCGAGAGCTATGGCCGCGTGGCCGCCATCGAAAAGGAGATACTGGCGGAGATTCCCGAGGAAGATGAAGAGAAGCGCAAACTTGCCAGCCGTGCTTTCGAGCGTCTGCGCGAACGGCTCTTCCGCGACGACATCATCAAGAAGCGTCGGCGGCCGGACGCGCGCGCGTTCGATCAGATTCGCCAGATCACCTGCGAAGCCCGGTTGCTGCCGCGCGTGCATGGCTCGGCGCTTTTCACCCGTGGCGAAACGCAGGCTCTCGCGACCGTCACGCTAGGCACGAAGGACGACATGCAACGTCTCGACTTGCTCTTCGAGCAGGACGTTTTCAAGCGCTTCATGCTGCATTACAACTTCCCGCCTTTTTCCGTGGGCGAAGTGAAAATGCTCCGCGGGCCGGGCCGCCGCGAGGTGGGCCATGGAGCTCTTGCGGAACGCGCCCTTGCGAATCTCGTCCCGCCCGAAGCGGAATTTCCTTATGCCATTCGCGTGGTTTCCGACATTCTTGAATCCAACGGCTCGTCCTCCATGGCTTCCGTCTGCGGCGGCTGTCTCGCCTTGATGGACGCCGGCGTGCCCATCAAGGCTCCCTGCGCCGGCATCGCCATGGGCCTCGTCGTTGAAGGAAACGACTACGCCATCCTCACCGACATCGCCGGCGCGGAAGATCACTACGGCGACATGGACTTCAAAGTGGCCGGGACGCGCGAAGGCATCACCGCCCTGCAAATGGATATCAAGGTGTTCGGCGTGAGCATCGCGATGATGCGTGAGGCGCTTGCGCAGGCCCGTAAAGCTCGTTTCGAGATTCTCGACAAGATGCAGGCGGCCATGCCGGCGGTGCGCGCCGAGATTTCCGAGTATGCGCCTCACTTGTCCATTTTGAATATCCCCACAGACAAGATTCGCGACCTCATCGGACCGGGCGGAAAGAACATTCGCTCGATCACCGAGTCGACGGGTTCAAAGATCGACGTGAGCGACGACGGTACGGTGCACATCTTTGCCGTCGATGGAAAATCCGCAGAAGAGGCACTCCGCCGCGTGCGCGAGGTCACCGCTACCGCCGAGGTCGGCAAAACCTACCTCGGGAAAGTTGTGCGCATCGCCGAGTTCGGCGCGTTTGTTGAGCTTTTTCCCGGCACCGACGGCCTCCTGCACATCAGCGAAATCGCTGAGCAGCGCATTCGCTCAGTGCGCGACGCGCTCAAGGAAGGCGATCAAGTAATGGTAAAAGTGCTGGCCATCGAGGGCAATAAAATCAAGCTCAGCCGCAAAGCCCTGCTGCGTGAGGCGCGTGAGAAGCAGAAGCCGGCGGAGACGGCCGGCGCAGGACAACAGGCTTCGGCTGCCGACGCTGCCGGCAAATAGGAACGGCGTCAGGCTACAGGATGCAAAAGGGGGGGCGGCTTCGCCTCCCCTTTTTTGTTTCAGGAAGATTCCTGGTTGACGCGCTCGATACGAGCGCCGAGGGCTTTCAGCTTGCTCTCGATGCGTTCATAGCCGCGGTCGATGTGATAGACGCGATCGACGATTGTGGTGTTTTCGGCAACGAGGCCAGCCAGGACGAGCGAAGCGCTGGCTCGCAGGTCTGACGCGATGATCGTTGTCCCGCTCAGCTTCGCGGGACCGTGAACGATCGCCTTTCGTCCATCGATCTCGATGTTCGCGCCCATGCGCATGATCTCGCTGGCGTGCATGAAGCGATTTTCGAAAATCGTTTCGGTGATGATGGAATCGCCGTCGGCCTGAGTAGCTAAGGCCATATACTGCGCTTGCATGTCGGTGGCGAAGCCGGGATACTCCTCGGTGGTCACGTCGGCGGCGCGCAGCTTTCCGGGGGCGCGCACGCGCAGGGTGCTTTTGCTTTCCGCGGTGATTTCCACGCCGCACTCGACGAGCTTGTCGATGATGGCGGCAAGGTGGCGCGGCTCGCATTCCGTGAGCAACACATTTCCGCGCGTGATTGCGCCGGCAACCAGGAACGTACCTGCCTCGATGCGGTCGGGAATCACGCTATGGGCCGCTCCGTGCAGTTTTTCAACGCCGCGCACGCGAATCGTGGAAGTTCCCGCGCCTTCGATTTTCGCACCCATCTTGATGAGCAAATCGGCAAGGTCGGTGACTTCCGGTTCGCGCGCGGAATTGTGCAGCACGGTTTCCCCCTCCGCGAGCGTGGCGGCCATCAAAACGTTTTCCGTGCCGGTGACGGTGATTTTGTCGAAATGAATTGCCGCGCCGTGAAGACGCGTGGCGCGCGCCTCGACGTAACCGTGTTCGGTGGTCATCTTCGCGCCCATCTTTTCGAGCGCCTGAATGTGCAAATCAATCGGCCGCGCGCCGATGGCGCATCCGCCGGGGAGGGAAACGCGCGCGTAACCGAATCGCGCGACCAGAGGCCCGAGAGTGAGCACTGAAGCGCGCATGGTTTTCACTAGCTCGTACGGCGCTTCGGCGTGCGAAATCTCTTCCGTCTGGATGGTCATTGCCGAGGGCGGAACATCCTGTGCGACCACGTGCGCTTTCATGTGCGCGAGAAGTTTCGCCATGGTCACGATGTCGCGCACGCGCGGAATATTATCGAGCTGAACTTTTTCGGAGGTCAGCAGCGCCGCGGCCATGATGGGAAGGGCGGCATTCTTCGCGCCGCTGATGCGCACCGTGCCTTCCAGCGGCCGGCCGCCCTCGATCTTGAACTTATCCATTCCGCCCTCTGCGATTCCCGTTTATGCCAGTGTCGCGCAGCGTTTTGCGAACGTCATCGTGATGCGCGGCGAGCGAGCGCCGCGCCGCGTGCGCATCGACTCCCGATTTCAGCATAACCAGCGCCACTCGCAAATCTCCCGACGCCTGTTCTAGGATGCGCGCCGCGGTCGGCTGGTCTGCGCCAGTCGCTTCGCTGAGATTTCGCACTGCGCGCTTGCGCAGCTTCTCATTGGATTTCGCGATGCCGATCATCCAGTTGTCAAAAATGTAGCCGAGGCGCGTCATCGTCGCGGTGGAAATCATGTTCAGCACCATTTTTTGTGCCGTGCCGGATTTCATGCGCGTGGAGCCGGTAATGACCTCGCGCCCGGTGATCGGCGCGATGGTCAGGTGCGCGATACGTGAGACGAGCGTGCGGCGATTCGTGGTGAGCGCGATGGTATAGGCCCCGCGCTGCCGCGCATATTGCAACGCACCCAAAACATAAGGAGTGGAGCCGCTGGCGGCGATGCCGACAACAGCGTCGCCCGCGCGCAGGCCGCGCGCCCGCACGTCGCGCGCACCGTTTTCCGGATGGTCTTCCGCGCCTTCAATCGAAGACGTGAGCGCGCCATTGCCTCCGGCGATGATTCCCTGCACCAGTGTGCGAGGCACGCCGAACGTGGGCGGAACTTCCGAGGCGTCGAGCACGCCCAGCCGGCCGCTGGTTCCGGCACCAATGTAAAAAAGGCGGCCACCTTTGCGCAGGCGCGCGACAATTTCGTCGACAGCACGAGCGACGTTCGGAATTTCGCGGCGCACCGCGGCAGCCACCTGCGCGTCCTCGCGATTGATGATGCGAATGATTTCGCGCGTGGACTTCTGGTCGAGATTCCGCGAGCGCGGATTGCGCTGCTCGGTCGTGACTAAATTTTTCGTACGCCCCATCCAAGAGAATTATAGCCGGAGTGAAGAATGAATCGCGGCGGCATCAAGCGCCGAGGTTCGAAGATTGTGCGGTTCCGGTTACTGTTTGCCAGTGCCCGCAGTAACGGGAAGAGGCCGCGCCGATGGCAGTGAGCGGGGAAGACGGTGAATAGAAGTCCGCAGTCGTCATTCAGCGGTGAGGACAGCCGGGCCAGCAACAAGGCCGGCGCATTCCTTCTTTCAGTTCCGTGCGCACGCGCTCAACGTGCTGCTTTCTGGTTTCCGGTTTCTTGACGGAGATAACCCAGCAGATCCACTCATTGCGCGCGAGCGGCGTAATGTCCTCCCACTTTGCCCGCGCCTCCGGATCAGCAAAGAGAACTTTTCGCAAATCCGCTGGCAGACTATGCACCGGCTCCGCGGGGATCGTTTTCTTGCTCACAGATTTCATTTTACATCGCTAGTTGATGTGACCGCGAGCATCCCAGAATTTCCACCAAAGGCGCGATTCGCTCTGCGGATCGTCGAGGCGTTCTGGGTACCACGAGCCTCGGAAACTCGCTGCGTGATCCTGGCCGCGAACGTCCGTTATCTGCACATCACAGGCATAAGGACTCTCGCTGAACTCCGGAGCCCCAGGGTGCTGCCATTGAATTCCAAGTTTGTACCGCAGCACTAGGGTCGCACTCTTTACCAAAGATGCGTCCGAACCATGTCTCTGAACCAAATCCCAGAATCGCTTTATATAGTAGCCGGGGACGTCCGAAATCGGGGGAGCCAGTAGTTCTGGTGGTCCGGCCTCTCGCTTTACAAAGTCGATTGTTAGCGTGTCGCATCCGGTCCTCCTCACAAGCCGCAGAATGTGACCCATCACGTAGTCGTCTCCCGCGTAATTCATAAGACTTGTGAACGAGTGGCCGATGTTGTGCGCCACGCCTTTGAGCACCTTGTACTTGGCCATCGTAAGATATCCCAAGCTTCAAAACGACGAATGCAATAGGAATGATACCGAGTTTCGTAACATGCGGCTTGATAAATGTTTGGGCTCTGCGTGTTTATGGTGTGCGCGACGGCGCGGAGGCGAGGCCGAGGGATTGGAGGACGGCGTCGTGGAGGGCAGGGCGGACGGCACGGATTTTGTCGTTTGCGGCGGAGGGATTGACGCGATTGGTGAGAAGGATGACGAACAGGGCGTTTTGCGGGTCGATCCAGAGCGATGTGCCGGTGAATCCATTGTGGCCATAGGTCTGCGGAGAGAAATAATGGCCGCTCGATGAATCGCCGGTGGGCACGTCCCAGCCGAGAGCGCGCGCAGAATCGCCGACGGCGACGCGCGCGGTGAATTGGGCGACGGTGGAGCGCGGCAAAATGCGCTGCTGCGCGTAAATGCCGCCATTGAGCATCATCTGCGCAAACGCGGCAACGTCGCCGGCGGTGCTGAACAATCCGGCGTGGCCGGCGACGCCGCCGAGCGCGAAGGCGTTGGCGTCGTCCACTTCGCCCTGCAATTGCCGGCCGCGAAAGGCGGAGTCGTTTTGCGCGGGCGCGATGCGCGCGCGGAGCGAGCGCGGCGGATTGAAATAGGAATCATTCATGCTGAGCTGGTCGAAAATATTTTCGCGGGCGTAGCGGTCGAGGGTTTGGCCGGTGAGGCGCTCGACGATGTCGCCGAGGATGATGAAGCCAAGGTCGGAATATTCGATCTTTGTTCCGGGCGCGGAAACCAGATGCTCCGAGTACAACTGTCTGCGGACTTCGGCCGGGCTCGCAGCGTTTTTGTAAAAGTCGCGATGAGCGGGAAGGCCGGAGGTGTGGAGGAGGAGTTCGCGAATGGTGATCTTTTGCGCCCACTCCGGATTCGGTCCGGCCTGCTGATGGGGCAGGTAGCGGGAAATGGGCGCGTCGAGGTCAATCTGATTGTCAGCGGCGAGCATCATGATAGCCGTGGCGGTGACGATGGGCTTGGTGAGCGAAGCCACATCGTAAATGGTGGCGGCGTTTACCGCGGGCGATTTCGCGGCGTAGGTGAGATGGCCGAAGGGATGCAGGACGAGCTGATTTTGCAAGCCAACCGCGAGGACGCCGCCGGGAAAAGCGCCGTCGCTGACCGCGCGGTCCAGAATCGCGAAGGCAGGCTTTAGTTTCGCGGCGGCCGCGGCGGGAGCGGGTGTGAGGACCATGGGATTTGCGGCCACGCGCACTCCGTCGCCGAGCTTTGCGACACCGGGAACGCTCACGGGGAGTCGGCCGGCGATGGCGGTCTGTCCGAAAATGGCGCGAGCAATGGCACGCTGGATGACGTCTTGCGTGCCGAAGGCGGCGAGCCAAGTTTTTGCGTTGGGAAATTGCGCAACGAGATAGGGGCTGCCTAGGGAGGCAACGATAGTTGGCCTTTGCGCGGCGATGAGTTTGTTCAGCAGCGCGATTTCTTCCGCGGGCAGGCCGACGGTGCCTTTGCGGTCGGCCACGCGGACGATTACAGCGGCGACGGCAACGTCGTAGGAGTCGGGCGGCGGCAGAGAAACGGAATTTGCGTTGGTGAACGTGGCGTCGACGCGAATGGTTTGCACGGAAGCGGCGGGGTCGCGAAGCTCCTGCTCGACGAT
>JASHQB010000328.1 GCA_030037775.1 Candidatus Acidiferrales bacterium | reverse complement strand
CCGCCGACGAGCCAGACGTTGCCGAAATCGGGATGGCGATCGATGAGGAAATCGCCGTTGGAGCTGTTTTCGTACTGGCAGACGCGCGATTCGACGACCGGCGCGTCGCGCAGAGCAGGGAAGCGGCGGCGCAGGTAATCGCGGACCAGCGGAAGTGTTTCGCCGGCAACGCGCTCGACACGGTCAGGATCGACGGCCGGGCCGTGCAGGTCGCTAGCGACTTTGAAGCCGCGGCCCTCGATATCCGGGATGCCGTACATCAGACTGTCCACGTCGAGCCAAGTGGGAAAATTGCCGGCGGAATAAGTTCGATCGCCCGCAGGCACGCCGAAAAAAAAGACTTCCTGGCGCGAGGGGAAAATGCGATGGCCCAGGAGTTCCGGAAACACTTTTGCGAGCCAAGCGCCGCAGGCAAAGATGTAATTCTGCGCGCGAAACGTTTCGCCGGCCCAGGAGGCGAGCGCGGGAACTTCGCCGCGGCCTGCAGGCGCTTCGACCTCAGCGATTTGATAGGTGCCACCGAGGCGCTGAAATTCCTCGACGACTTTTTGGACGCCACGGCGAGCCATGAGGGCGCCACTGTCGGATTCGTAGATGGCGAACTCGCCTTCGGCGCAGGCGATTTGCGGCAAGCGTTTCTCGATTTCGGCGCGGGAGAGTTTTTTGTGTGGGACTTGGGCGCTGGCGAGCGCCGCAAGCGTGTCGGCGGCATTCTGCGCGCCTTCACGGCCGAACCACAGAACGCCGGTGCGATGAAAAATGCGCGCGCCGGTTTCCTGGTCGAACTGCTGCCAAAGCCGGAGAGCGCGCTGCGACCATCGCGTGTAAATTTCGTCGGCGCCGTAGCCCATGCGGATGATGCGCGTTTCGCCGGAGGAGCTGGAGCGGCTGTTTCCCGCGCCGTAGGCGTCGACGAGCAGGACGCGCGCGCCGCCGCGCTGCAGCGTGTAGGCGGTCCATGCACCGAATACGCCTGCGCCGATGACCATCACGTCGTAAGTGGTTCCGTTGGCCATCTCAAAAGCCTTGCTCGGCCAATTTCTTGATGGTCAGTCGTTCCGGCACGGCGTGGGCGCTGCCTTTCAGCAGACTTTCGACGTACTTCGCCAGAATGTCGCATTCGAGATTGACGGCGTCGCCGACGGTGAGCTGGCGAAGATTTGTGTGGGCGTACGTGTGTGGAATGATGGCGAATTCGGCGATGCCATCGAGCCAGCGCGCGACGGTGAGGCTGATGCCGTCGACGGCGAGCGAGCCTTTTTCGGCGACGTAGCGGCGCAGATGCTCGGGCACGCGGACGCCGAGCCACCAATTTTCGCCCTCCGGCGCCATGCGCTCGATGCGGCCGACCGCGTCAACGTGGCCCTGCACGAAATGCCCGCCGAGGCGCGCGCCGGCTGAGAGAGGCAATTCGAGATTCACGATGCGGCCTGCGGGGACTTCAGAGAAAGATGTTTTCTCGAGGGTTTCGAGCGAAAGATCCGCAGCGAAAGATTTGGCGTCGTGCGCGATGACCGTCAGGCAGCAGCCGTTGACCGCGATGCTGGCGCCGATGGAGAGCTCATGAGCGATTTTCTTCGCGTCCGCCAAATCGATTTTGAGGCGGGCGCCGTCGGCGCTGCGCGCGAGACTCTCGACTTTGCCGAGATGCTCAATGATTCCGGTAAACATCGTGAAAGTATCCCTCAACGGCGAAGTCCGGGCCAAATCGGTGAAGCGCGATGTTCTGCAGCATCGGGGTCTTCTGGATGGCACGCGCGCGATGCTTGGCGACGGGCACCGTGACAGTGCCCAGAACCTTGGGAGCATAAAACAAAATCATTTTGTCGACGAGGTCTGCGTCCAGCATGGCGCCGTTCAGTTCGCTGCCCGCTTCGAGAATCACGCTGAGGATTTCGCGGCGGCCCAGTTCGCGCAGTACGGCGCGCAAATCGGCGTGACCGTTTTTCGCGCGTACATGCACGACTTCGACGCCGCACTGGGTGAGCTGCTTGGCCTTGGCGGAATTCTGTGACTGCGTCGTGAATATGATTGCATCATGGTTCGCCGATTTCACAATATTGCTGCGGAGCGGGACGCGCAGTTTGGAGTCGACGATGGCGCGGAGCAACGGGCGGCGGCGCGGCGATCCGGAACGGTCGGTCATGCGCGGATCGTCGGCGAGAACGGTGCCGATGCCGGTGAGCAGGGCGTCGGAGGCGTGGCGCAGGCGATGCACTTCCTCGCGAGATGCCGGCGAAGTGATCCACGTGGTGCTGCTGCCGCCGGGAGCGGCGATTTGGCCGTCGAGGGTGAGCGCGGTTTTCAGCGTGACAAATGGCAGGCCGGTTTGAATCCACTTGGCGAACGGCTCGTTAAGCCGGCGAGAATCGGATTCGCGAATGCCGACGCTGACTTCCACGTCGGCGTTGCGCAAGGCGCGAAAACCGCGCCCAGCGACTTTAGGGTTCGGATCCTGCATCGCGGCCACGACGCGTTTGATACCCGCATCGACAATAGCTTGCGTGCACGGGCCGGTGCGGCCGGTGTGGCAACACGGCTCCAGATTCAAATAGAGCGTCGCGCCGCGGGCCTGGCCGGCGGCTTGTTCGAGCGCCAGGATTTCTGCGTGCTTGAGGCCAGCGTAGGTGTGCGAGCCTTCGCCGACGCTGCGATCATTTTTTACGACGACGGCGCCGACCATAGGGTTGGGGTGGGTTTGCGCGACGCCACGGTGCGCGAGCAGAATGGCGCGGGCCATCCAGGCGTCGTCGATGCTTCGCTGTGAGTTTTCGGTCAAGTTTTCAGTCGAAGAGCGAATTGACGTACGTTTGGGCGTCAAAGGGCACCAAGTCGTCCATCTGCTCGCCGGTGCCGACAAAGCGAATCGGCAGGCCGAGCTCGCGAGAAATAGCAATAACGATTCCGCCCTTGGCGGTGCCGTCGAGCTTGGTCAGGACGATACCCGTGACGCCGACGTGGCCGGTGAATTCGCGCGCCTGGTTCAGGCCGTTCTGGCCGGTGGTCGCGTCCATTACGAGGAGCACATCGTGAGGCGCATTGGGCACGATTTTCGCGGCGGTGCGCTTCATTTTTTCAAGTTCGGCCATCAGATTTGATTTTGTGTGCAAGCGGCCGGCCGTGTCGACAATCACAGCATCGGCGTTCTTGGCGCGGGCGGCGGAAAGTCCGTCGAAGACGACGGCGGCGGGATCCGCGCCTGCTTTTTGTTTCACTATTTCCACGCCGGCGCGTTTGCCCCAGACCTCCAGCTGCTCAATGGCTGCGGCGCGGAAAGTGTCCGCGGCGCAGAGCACGACGGAGCGGCCCTCGGCGCGGAGGCGATGCGCGAGCTTGCCGATGGTGGTGGTTTTGCCGGTGCCATTCACGCCGACGACAAAAATCACGCGCGGGGCGAGCATGGCGGCGCCGTCACCATTGCGCGACACTTGCACGGGAGCGGCGGCCAGAATCCGAACCAGTTCGTTTTTCAGCTCCTGCTTGAGGGCGGCGGGACCGGCGAGCTTTTTCTCGGTGACCTG